>CACYET010000102.1 GCA_902773515.1 uncultured Eubacteriales bacterium
GAGAAGGGCTACGTGAAGACGAAGCTGAAGGCCGGCACGAAGGTCACCGTGCTCAAGCAGTACAAGAGCTGGGTGTTCGTCACGTACAAGGGCGGCTCCGGCTGGGTATCGGCCAAGTACCTGAAAAAGGTGTATAAGAAGTAGAGCGAGTCTATCGGGATACGAAAAGATCCTTCGCTACGCTCAGGACGACAAGTCGGCGAAAACCGCCCCGTTGTCATCCTGAGCGAAGTGAAGGATCTTTTGTCGTGCGCTATCAACTTGTCATCCTGAGCGAAGCAGTTGCCGCAGGCCTGGCGCAGCGTCAAGGATCTTTTATTTCAGCCTCCGGACCAGCTCGTCCGCGTTTCGGCTCTTCGCGAGGGCCCGGTTGCAGGGCTCGCGGTCGGAAAAGCACACGAAGCCGATCCGCGCGCATTCCGGCGTCCAGCGCACCAGCGTGTCCTGGATGCGTCTTCCCAATTCGGCCATGGTCTTTCTGAGCAGATTCGCCGTTCCCAGAAGCTCGAGCGCGGCGTCGGTGGTGGCGCAGTCGAGGAGGCTTCGCGCGAGGTCCGCGTCCGCCCCGGCGACCAGCGCGCAGGCCGCGAGCGTCTCCATGCGGCCGTCGCCGCTGGAGGAGTGGGTGTTGCGCGCGCCGATGCCCAGCTTCACCAGCTTGCCGATGTGCCCCACCAGCAGGATGCTGTCAAATCCCGCCTCCACGGCGGCGTCCACGGCGTCGCCTGCGAAGTTGCCCATGCTCACGATGTGCGCGGCGTCGATGCCCAGCTTCCGGCGCGCAAAGGTCTCGCCGAAGTTGCCGGGACAGAGCGCGACGCCCGTCGCCCCGGTTTTTCGCAGCACGTTCAATTCGAGCTTGATCGTGTCCACCAGCGCGGCGCTGGACATGGGCTCCACGATGCCGGTCGTGCCGATGATCGACAGGCCGCCCACGATGCCCAGCCGCGGGTTGAACGTCTTTTTCGCGAGCGCCTCCCCGCCGGGGACGGAGATCGTGACGGCCAGCCCGCCGGTATAGCCGTGCGCCGCGCAGACGGCCTCCAGCTGCCCGGTGATCATCTGCCGCGGCATGGAGTTGATCGCCGCCGCGCCGATGGGCTGGTCCAATCCCGCGCGGGTCACGCGCCCGACGCCCTCCCCGCCGTCGATAATAAAACCGACGTCGGTTTTTTTGACGGTCGCAAAGACCAGAACCCCGTCGGTTATGTCCGGATCGTCGCCGCTGTCCTTGCGCACGGCGCAGCGGGCGTAGTCGCTCCCCCGCTCCGGTTCGAGTATGTCCAGCTTGAGGCAGACGCCCTTCGGCGTCCCGAGCGTCCACGTCTCGGGTGCGGCGCCGCCCAGCAGCATTTCCGCCGCCGCGCCCGCCGCCGCGGCCGCGCACGCGCCGGTGGTATAGCCGCAGCGAAGGGTCCTGCCGTTTTTCGTGACGTATTGACGCAGCATGGGTATGCTCCTTTGCACAGGTATCTCAAAAGGGCGTGCGCGGGTGGACCTTCCACCGCAACGCCGCTCCTGCAACCCCTCCGGCGCTTCGCGCCACCTCCCCTTACACAGGGGAGGCATGATAACCGCGCGGCAGCCTTGGCTCCCCTGTGTAAGGGGAGCTGTCAGCGAAGCTGACTGAGGGGTTGTTCCCTGTTTCCTATTCCCTCACCAACTCCGTCACCACGTCGTCCATCACGACCACGACGTAGGGCTGGCCGCGACCGGAGCGCGGCTCGATGGCCACGTCCTCGGTGTTGAAGGTTGTGCGCTCGCCGTTCTTCTGCACGATCGAGAAGTTGTAGGCCTCGCGCACGTCCAGCGCCCCGGCGAGGTAGTTGCCGTTGGCGCCGTTCTTCAGGAAGTTGAAGGCCTTGACGCCCTTGCCGCCGCGCGCCTGGCGCTCGAAGTCGAACAGGAAGCAGCGCTTCATGTAGCCCATGTCGGAGATGAGCATGACCTCGCCCTCGCTGTTGTGCGTGAACAGGAACGCGATCGCGTCGTCCGCCGCCAGCGTCATGGCCTTCACGCCCGCGGCCGTGCGGCCGATCAGCGAGACCTCGGAGATGGCGAAGTGGATGGCCATGCCCCCGCGGGTCAACAGCAGCGCGCTCTCAAAGCCCTCGGGGCGCTTCACGTCCAGCAGCCGGTCGCCGTTTTTCAGGTTCAGCGCCGCGAACTTCGACTTGCGCACGTTGTATTCGGACAGCGCCGTGCGCTTGATCAGCCCCTTGCGCGTGACGAACAGCAATTCGCCCGACCAGTCGCCCGCGTCGATCAGCGCCACGAGGCTCTCGTCGTTCTCCAGCCCCGCCAGCACGCCGCCCAGCGGCAGGCCGCGCTCCTTGGCGCGGGTCGCCTCGGCCACCTTCTCCGCGGGCAGGATGTAGCAGTTGCCCATGTCCGTGAAGAACAGCAGCCGCGCGTCCGTCATCGTGCGGATGGCCTGGCGCGGCAGGTCGGTGAACTCGCCGCCCGCCAGCGCCTTGTCAAAGGCCTTGGGGGCCATGCGCTTGACGAAGCCCGCCTGCGTGAGGATGACCACGGTTTCGTCGGCGACGGGCTTCTCGTCCTCGATCACGATCTCCTCAAACGAGTCCACCAGCTGGGTGCGGCGCGCGTCCGCAAAGCGCTCGCGGACCTGCCCGAGCTCCTTCTTGATCACGCCCATCAGCTTGCGCTCGCTGGAGAGGATCGCCTTCAGGTTCGCGATCAGCTTCGTCAGGTCCTCGTACTCCTTGCGCAGCGAGAGCACCTCGAGGTTCGTCAATCGCTGCAAACGCATGTCGAGGATGGCCTGGGCCTGGACCTGCGTGAGCGCGAAGCGCTCCATCAGCTTGTCCCGGGCCTCCTTCGGCGTCTTGCTGCCGCGGATCAGCCGGATGACCTCGTCGAGGTTGTCCACGGCGATGATCAGGCCCTCCAGGATGTGCGCGCGGGCCTCGGCCTGCTGCAGCTCGTACTTCGTGCGGCGCGTGACGACGTTCTTCTGGTGCTGGATGTAGTGGCCGATGATCTCGCGAATGCCCATCTGCCGGGGCTTGCCCTCGGCGATGGCCACCATGTTCACGCCGAACGTCACCTGGAAGTCGGTGTACTTGTACAGCGCGTTCAGGATCTTCTCCGGGTCGGCGTCCTTGCGGACCTCCACCACGGCGCGCATGCCCATGCGGTCGGACTCGTCGCGGATGTCGTAGATGCCGGAGAACACGCCCTTCTTCTCCTCGCTGACGCGCAGCACCTTCTCCAGCATCGCGGCCTTGTTCACCTGGTAGGGCACCTCGTCCACCACGATCAGCTTCCGGCCCGCGCTGCCGTCCTCGATGTGCACCTTCGCGCGCACCTTCAGCTTGCCGCGGCCCGTCTCGTAGGCCTGCGTCAGCTCTTCGTCCATCGCGAGCACGCCGCCGGTCGGGAAGTCCGGCGCGGGCATGATCTGCATGATCTCCTGCGTGGTGATCTTCGGCTTGTCGATCTGGGCGATCGTGGCGTCGATGGCCTCCCCCAGGTTGTGCGGCGGGATGGACGTGGCCAGGCCGACGGCGATGCCGCTGGCGCCGTTCACGAGCAGGTTCGGGAAGCGCGCGGGCAGCAGGTCCGGCTCGCGCTGGGTGTCGTCAAAGTTCAGGTGGAAGCCCACCGTGTCCTTCTCGATGCCCTCCAGCATCGCCATTGCGGCGTCGGTCATGCGGGCCTCGGTGTAGCGCATCGCGGCGGGGCTGTCGCCGTCGATGGAGCCGAAGTTGCCGTGGCCATCCACCAGCATGGCGCGCATCACAAACGGCTGCGCCATGCGGGCCAGCGCGTCGTAGACGGAGCTGTCGCCGTGGGGATGGTATTTGCCCAGGCAGTCGCCCACGATGCGGGCGCACTTGCGGTGCGGCTTGTCGGGCGTGTTGCCCAGCTCGTGCATCGTGTAGAGGATGCGCCGCTGCACGGGCTTGAGGCCGTCCTCCACCCTCGGCAGCGCGCGCTCGAGTATGACGTGCTCCGAATAGGGCATCATGGACTCGTGCATCACGTCCTCCATGTTGCGCTGGATGATCTCCTCCGGCTTGCGGACGACCGGCTCTTCCTTCTTCTTTCTGGCCATATTATGCTCCCTGTTCCGTTACCGGTTCGAAGTTGTCTTCCTTGTTGAAGTTCGCGTAGAGGCTGATGTACTCGCGGCGGGGCTCCACCTTGTCGCCCATCAGGATGGTGACGCGGCGCTCGACCTCGACAAAGTCCTCGATGCCCACCTGCATCAGCTTTCTTCCGTCGGGGTTCATCGTGGTCTCCCACAGCTGCTCCGGGTTCATCTCGCCCAGGCCCTTGTAGCGCTGCAGCGTGTAGCCCTTGCCGACGGACTGGATCGCCCCGGGCAGCGCGCTGTCGTCGTAGCAGTAGACGACCTTGTCCCCCTTGGCGACCTTGTACAGCGGCGGCATGCCGATGTAGACGTGGCCCTCGGTGATCAGCTGGCGCATGTAGCGGAAGAAGAACGTCAGAAGGATCGCGCGGATGTGCGCGCCGTCCTGGTCGGCGTCCGAGAGGATGATCACCTTGTTGTACTTCAGGCGCGAGAGGTCAAAGTCCTCGCCGATGCCGGTGCCCAGCGCGGTGATGATGCTTCTGAACTCCTCGTTCGCCAGCACCTGGTCCAGCCGCTTCTTTTCGACGTTCAGGGGCTTGCCGCGCAGCGGAAGGATCGCCTGGAAGCGGCGGTCGCGACCCTGCTTGGCGCTGCCGCCGGCGGAATCGCCCTCGACGATGAACAGCTCGTTCAGCTCCGGCTTCTTGCCCGTGCAGCTGGACAGCTTCCCCACCAGCGGCGCGGCCTCCAGCTGGTTGGCCTGGCGGGCGATGTCGCGCGCCTTGCGGGCGGCCTCGCGCACCTTCGCGGCCTTCACGGCCTTGGCGACGATGGCGTTGGCGAAATCCTGGTTCTTCAGGTCGTCCAGGTAGATGGACAGCTGCTCCTGGCAGACGGCCTCGAAGATCGGGCGGACCTCGGTGTTTCCGAGGCGGCCCTTCGTCTGGCCCTCGAACTGCGGGTTCTTCACGCCCGCGTACACCACGGCGGTCATGCCCTCGCGGAAGTCGTCGCCGGCCAGGTTGTTGTCCTTCTCCTTCAGGATGCCGGCGCGGCGGGCATAGTCGTTGAACGCCTTGGTCACGGCGGCCTTGAAGCCGGTCTCGTGGCTGCCGCCCTCCGCCGTGGGCACGTTGTTGACGAACGAGTAGATGTTCTCGGTGTAGGAGTCGGTGTACTGGATCGCCACGCGCACCAGCGTGCCGTCGCGCACAGCCTCGAACACGATCGGGTCGGTGATGGTGTTCTTGTCGGTGTTCAGGTACCGGACGAAGTCGGAGATGCCGCCCTCGTAGCAGTACTCGTGTACGCGCTTTTCCGGCTCCTTGATGCGCTCGTCGGTGAACACGAAGTGCACGCCCTTGTTGAGGTACGCCAGCTCGCGCACGCGGCGGCGCACCAGGTCCGACTGGAAGCGCACGTCCTCGAACACGCGGGCGTCGGGCTTGAAGCAGACGACGGTGCCGCGCTTTCGGGTGTTGCCCACCTTCTCCAGCGGGGCCATCGTATGGCCGGAGAGGATCTTGCCGGTCTTGCGGTCGAGGATCGACTCGAAGCGGATGAAGTAGTGGCTGTAGTCCTTGTACACGTCCACGGTCATCCACTCCGACAGCGCGTTCACCACGCTCGCGCCGACGCCGTGCAGGCCGCCGGAAGAGGCGTAGTGCTGGTCGGTGAACTTGCCGCCCGCGTGCAGCTGCGTGTACACCACCTCGACGGCGGAGACGCCGAGCTTCGGGTGGATGTCCACCGGCACGCCGCGCCCGTTGTCGCTCACCTCGCAGGAGCCGTCCTTCTTCAGCGTCACGGCGATCTCCGTGGCATAGCCGTTGGCGGCCTCGTCGATGGCGTTGTCCACGATCTCCCAAATCATGTGATGCAGGCCGCGGGAGCCGGTGGAGCCGATGTACATGCCCGGGCGCATCCGCACCGCGTCCAGCCCCTCCAGCACCTGTATGTCCTGCGCCGTATATGTCTTTGCCATTTTTCCCTCCAAACAGCGTGTTCCGTTCAAACGTATATACAAGATTCTTCGACTTCGGCTGCGCCTCCGCTCAGAATGACAATGGCCTCATACTCAACGTCATTCTGAGCGAAGCGAAGAATCTTTCCATACTTGTTCTACTATATTATACCTCAAAAACGTTAAATTTCATCCAAGCGCGGCATAGTGTGCGGGTTTTGTATTCGTTCTGTAACGGATTTGAAAGATCGTTTGCAAATTTGCGCCGGATGTGGTATACTACAGATCGATACTTCCAAGCGAGGGATGGTCTATGAAGCAAACCACGCTCTGCTACATCGAGCGGGACGGCCAATATCTGATGCTGCACCGCACGAAGAAGGCGGACGATTACAACCACGACAAGTGGATCGGCATCGGCGGGCACATCGAGCCCGACGAGACGCCCGTGGACTGCGCGCTGCGCGAGGTGTGGGAGGAGACGGGGCTGCAATTGCTCGATTGCACGGCCCGCGGCATCGTGCGCTTTC
>CACYET010000103.1 GCA_902773515.1 uncultured Eubacteriales bacterium
GGATGGGTCCGTGATGGGCTCGTCCGCACGCAGCACGATGACGTTGGGGATGATGCCCATGCCCTGCAGCTCCTTCACGGAGTGTTGGGTGGGCTTCGACTTGTGCTCGCCGCTGGCCTTCAGGTACGGCACCAGCGTGACGTGCACGTACAGCGCGTTCTCGCGGCCCACCTCCAGGCCCACCTGGCGGATGGCCTCAATGAAGGGCTGGCTCTCGATGTCGCCGATGGTGCCGCCGATCTCGGTGATGACCACGTCCGCGTCCGTCCGCTGGCCCACCGCATAGATGAACCGCTTGATTTCGTCGGTGATGTGCGGGATGGTCTGCACCGTGTGGCCCAGGTAGCCGCCCTTGCGCTCGCGCTGGATGACGTTCGAGTAGACCTTGCCGGTCGTCAGGTTGGAGAACTTGTTGAGGTCCTCGTCGATGAACCGCTCGTAGTGGCCCAGATCCAGGTCGGTCTCCGCGCCGTCCTCGGTCACGTACACCTCGCCGTGCTGGTAGGGGCTCATCGTGCCGGGGTCGACGTTGATGTAGGGGTCCAATTTCTGCGCGGCCACCTTCAGCCCGCGCGCCTTCAGCAGCCGCCCCAGCGAAGCCGCCGTGATGCCCTTCCCCAGCCCGGATACCACGCCGCCGGTCACAAAGATATATTTCGTCATACTGACCCTCCCTTGAGCCATTCGTTGACCTCCATCGCCGCCGCCCGGCCGTCCGCCAGCGCGCGCACCACCAGCGACTGGCCCGTGCGCATGTCGCCCGCGGAGAACAGGTTGCCATTGAGGTGATGCGAGCCGTCCCCGGGCATCGCGCGGCCCCGGGCGTCGGGCGCGATGTCGAACCGCGCCGCCGTCGCCGCCTCGCAGCCCACGAAGCCCGCCGCGATCAGCAAGAGGTCGCAGGGCAGCGTTTGCTCCGTGCCGGGCACGGGATCAAAGCCCTCCAGGCGCACCGTCTCCGCGGCCTCGATCGCGCTGCCCGCGCCCGCAATGATCCGCTTGACGGTGGTCCGGTAGACGCGCGGGTCGCCGCCCTGGCGGTAGATCGCCTCCAGCTGGCCGTAGTCGGTGCGCAGCGTGCGCGGCCACTCGGGCCAGGGGTTGTTCGCGGCGCGCTGAGTGGGCGGGGCCGGCATCATCTCCAGCTGGACGACGGATTTGCAGCCCTGCCTGAGCGCTGTGCCCACGCAGTCGTTGCCGGTGTCGCCGCCGCCGACAACGATCACGGCCCTGTCCTTCGCGGAGATCGCCGGAGCGCCGCCCGAGAGCACCGCCCGCGTCGCCGCCGTCAGGTAGTCCACGGCGAAGCACACGCCCGCGGCGTCGGCGTTCTCCACGCTCAGCGCCCGCGGCTTCTTCGCGCCGCCGCACAGCAGCACGGCGTCGAACCCGCACAGGGCGTCGGGGTCGGCCTCGGTGTTCAACAGGAATTGCACGCCCTCCTGCTCCATCAGCCGGACGCGGCGCTCGACGACGCGCTTCGGCAGCTTCATGTTCGGGATGCCGTACATCAGAAGCCCGCCGGGCCGGTCCGCGCGCTCGACGACGGTCGCCTCGTGGCCCAGCCGGTTCAGAAGGTCCGCCGCCGCGAGGCCCGCGGGGCCGCTGCCGACGATGGCTACGCGCCTTCCCGTGCGCGCCTTCGGGATCCTCGGCCGGACCCAGCCCTTCTCGAATCCCGTCTCGATCAGGTAGAGCTCGTTGTCCCGGTTGGTCAGCGCGTCGCTCTCCAGGTTGCACGCCTTTTCGCACAGCGCCGGGCACACGCGGCCCGTGAACTCCGGGAACGGCGCGGTGCGAAGCAGCCGCTCCAGCGCCTCGCGCTCCCGGCCCCGGTACAGCAGGTCGTTCCACTCGGGGATCAGGTTGTGCAGTGGGCATCCGAAGTCCGATTGACAGAACGGCACGCCGCAGTTCATGCAGCGCGAGGCCTGCGCCCGGCGCGCGTCGACGGGCTGGGCGACGTGCAGGTCGTCAAAGTCGCGCAGGCGGGTCTCCTCGCTTCGGTAGGGGTTCTCGATTCTGGCAATCTCCAGAAAGCCGGTCGGCTTGCCCATGGCGTCACACCTCTTTTCGCTTCATATAATCCATATACTCGTCCGAGATGACCGCCTTGAACTTCGGCAGCCACGCCTCGAAGTCGGCGAGGATGTCCGCGGCCTTTTTGGAATCGGTATACCTGGCGTGCTTTTCCAGCAGGCCGCGCAGCTCCCGGGCCTGTTCAGGCGTCACGCCGTGCACCTTCACGAGGCCGCCGTTGATGCGGCTCTCCAGCGTCCCCGCCTCGTCCAGCACCCAGGCGACGCCGCCGGACATGCCCGCGCCGAAGTTGTCGCCCACCGGGCCCAGCACCGCCACGCGCCCGCCGGTCATGTACTCGCAGCCGTGGTCCCCCACGCCCTCGACGACGGCCCACGCGCCGCTGTTGCGCACGGCGAAGCGCTCGCCCGCCGTGCCCGCGATGAAGGCGTAGCCGGAGGTCGCGCCGTAGAGGGCCACGTTGCCGATGAGGGTGTCGCTCTCGTTCCAGATCGCATCCGCGGGCGGGCAGATAGCCAGCGTGCCGCCGGAGAGGCCCTTGCCGAGGTAGTCGTTCGCCACGCCGTAGAGCGCGATCGACTGGCCCTCGGGCAGGAACGCGCCAAACGACTGGCCGCCGCTGCCCTGCGCCTGGATGTGGCGCTCGCCCTTCAAGAGCGCGCCGAAGGCCCGGTCGGTGGTGGTCAGTTGGACGTGGTCCTGCACAAGCCGCGCGTCCATGCGCTCGCTCAGCGCAAAGTCGTGCTTCGACTCCGGCTGGACGTGCGTATTGCAGGCAAAGCCAATCAGGTCGGACAGGTCCAGCCCGAAGCCGTCCTTCACCTTCAGAAGGTCGCTGCGGCCCACGAGCTCGTCCACCGTCCGCGCGCCGAGCCGGGCCATGATGCCGCGCAGCTGCCCGGCGACGAACAGCATGAAGCGCTCGACGTACTCCGGCTTCCCGGCGAAGCGCTTGCGCAGCTCGGGGTCCTGCGTGGCAATGCCGAAGGGACAGGTGCCCAGCTGGCAGACGCGCATCATCCGGCAGCCCATCGTCACCAGCGGCGCGGTGGCGAAGCCGAACTGCTCCGCGCCCAGCAGCAGCGCCACGGCCACGTCGTGCCCGGACATCAGCTTGCCGTCGGTCTCCAGCGTCACGGTCTGGCGCAGGCGGTTGCGGCAGAGCACCTGGTGGGTCTCGGCCAGGCCGATCTCCCACGGCAGGCCCGCGTGGTGCACGCTGGACATCGGCGCCGCGCCGGTGCCACCCTCGCCGCCGGAGATCAGTATGCCGCCCGCCCCGGCCTTCGCCACGCCGCTGGCGATCGTGCCCACGCCGGTAGAAGACACCAGCTTCACGGTCACCTTCGCGTCCTCGTTGGCGCACTGAAGGTCATAGATCAGCTCGGCCAAATCTTCGATCGAATAGATGTCGTGGTGCGGCGGCGGGGAGATCAGCGATATCCCCGGCGTGGAGCAGCGCGTCCTGGCGACGCTGTCCGTCACCTTCGCGCCGGGCAGGTGGCCGCCCTCGCCGGGCTTCGCGCCCTGCGCCATCTTGATCTGGATCTCCTTCGCGGACAGCAGGTAATCGCGCGTGACGCCGAAGCGCCCGGAGGCCACCTGCTTGATGGCGGAGTTCAATTCCGTGCCAAAGCGCTCGGGCAGCTCGCCGCCCTCGCCGCTGTTGCTCCTGCCGCCCAGGCGGTTCATGGCCATCGCCATGCACTCGTGGGCCTCCTGCGAGATGGAGCCGTAGGACATCGCGCCGGTTCTGAAGCGCCTGACGATCTGCTCCGCCGGCTCCACCTCCTCCAGCGGAACGGGGCTGCACAGGTCGTAGCGGAAGTCCAGCGACGCGCGGATCGTCCGCGGGCCGTCGTTCTCCACCAGCGCGGCGTATTCGTCGAACTTCGCCGCGTCGTTCGTCCAGACCGCCTGCTGCAGCAGGTGGATCACCTTCGGGCTGTACAGGTGTTCCTCGGCCTCCGGGCCGGTGCGCAGCCTGTGCTTGCCGACGGAGGGCAGGCCCGCGCCGACGGGGTCCATGAACGCCCCGTCGTGCCAGCAGCGGCTGTCCGTCTCCACGTCGTGCAAGCCCTTGCCGCCCAGCGCGCAGGGCGTGTTGGTGAAGCAGTGTTCGACGAACTGCCTGTCCAGCCCCACCGCCTCGAACAGCTGGGCGCTCTGGTAGGCCTGCAACGTGGAGACGCCCATCTTGGAGGCGATCTTGAGCACGCCCGCCGTCAGCGCGCGGTTGTAGTTTTCGATCGCCGCGTCCGCGTCGTCGGGACGGTTTTCGCGGATGACGTCGTGCGCCAGGTACGGGTTCACGGCCCGCGCGCCGTAGGCGATCAGCATCGCCAGCTGGTGCGTGTCGCGGGGCTCGCCGCTCTCCAGGATGACGGAGACGGCCGTGCGCTTCTTGATGTGGATCAGGTGCTGCTCCAGCGCCGAGACCGCCAGCAGCGACGGGATGGCCAGCCTGTCGGCGTCCATGCCCCGGTCGGAGAGGATCAGGATGTTCACGCCGTCGGCGCAGGCCGCGTCGCAGGCGGCGAAGAAGCGCTCGAACGCGTGGCGCAGGCGCGTCTTCACCGGGTACAGCGGGATGGTCGATGTTCCGGATGCGGCCGAGCTCCTCCTCCGTCAGCACCGGCGAGGGCAGCTCCAGCACCGTGCAGTTGTCGGGATCGCGCGACAGCAGGTTGCCGTCGTCGCCGATGTAGATCGAACAGTCCGTCTTGCAGGCCTCGCGCAGCGCGTCGATGGGCGGGTTCGTCACCTGCGCGAAGCGCTGCTTGAAATAGTCGTACAGCGGCGGGTGCGCCTTCGACAGCGCCGCCAGCGGCTCGTCCGCGCCCATCGACACGATGGGCTCCGAGCCCTTTTCCGCCATCGGCAGGATCACGTCCCGCACGTCCTCAAAGGCATAGCCGAAGGCCTTGCAGAGGGTTTCCGGGTCGGCCTGGACTCCCTCGCCCTCCTCGGGGAGGGGCGCTTCGGGGAGTTCATCCAGCCGGATGATCTGCTTCACCCACTCGGAATAGGGATGCAGCGCCGCGAAGTGTGCCTTCAGCGCGTCGGATTCCAGCAGCTCGCCCGTGCGCAGGTTCGCCGCCAGCACGTCGCCGCCCTTCAGCTTCCAGCGGCGGCGGATGTGCGCGCTCTCCTCGAACAGCACACCCGCCTCGCTGGTGAGGATCAGCCGCCGATCGTCGGTCAGCGCGCAGCGCAGGGGCCTCAAACCGTTGCGGTCCAGCGACGCGCACACGCTGTCGCCATCGGAGTACAGGATGGCCGCGGGGCCGTCCCAGGGCTCCATCATCGTGGCGTAGTAGCGGTACAGGTCGCGCCAGGGCTTGTCCTCCCGCTCGCCCTGCCAGGGCTCGGGCAGCAGCACCATCCCGGTCAGCGGCAGTTCAAAGCCGTTCATGGCCAGGAATTCCAGCGTGTTGTCCAACATCTGCGAATCGCTGCCGTTGGGATCGACCACCGGCAGCACGCGCTTCATGGCTTCGCCCATGACGGCGGAGCGCATCGTCTCCTCGCGGGCCTTCATGCGGTCGTGGTTGCCGCGGATGGTGTTGATCTCGCCGTTGTGCAGCAGGAAGCGCTGCGGGTGCGCCTTCGACCAGCTGGGGAACGTGTTGGTGGAGAAGCGCGAGTGCACCATCGCCATCTGCGAGACGTAGCGCACATCCTGCAGGTCGTCGTAGAACGAGCGCAGCTGGCTGACCAGCATCATGCCCTTGTAGACGATGGTCCTGGACGACAGCGAGCAGATATAGGTGTCGGTATCCTGCTTTTCAAACACGCGGCGGAGCATGTACAGCCTGCGGTCGAAGTCCGTGCCCGGCTCCGCCCCGGCGGGCCGCTTCAGGAAGCACTGGCGGATGCGCGGCATCGTGCGGCGCGCGCCCGCGCCCAGCTGCGCCGGATGGCAGGGCACGTCCCGCCAGCCCAGCGTCGCGACGCCCTCCGAGGCCGCCAGCTGGTCGAAGATGCGGCAGACGTTCTGCGCGCCGACCTCGTCCTCCGGCAAAAAGAACATCCCGACGCCGTAGTCGCCGGGTTTGCCGAGCTGTATGCCCTCCTCCCGCGCCCATGCGGCGAAGAGTTCGTGGGGGAGCTGGGTCATGATGCCGACGCCGTCGCCGGTGGTGCCCAGCGCGTCGGAGCCCGCGCGGTGCGCCAGGCGCTCCACGATGGTCAACGCCTGGTCCACCGTGCGGTGGGTGGCGCGACCGCCCAGGTCGACGATCGCGCCCACGCCGCAGGACTCGTGCTCCAGTTCGGGATGGTAGAGCGGGTATTGTGCATCGTACATAAGCGTCTCCTTTGACGTTTGTGATTTATGTAAATCACTCAGAGCTTTTCAGTATTTCGATCGCGTACTCCGTCATCTTCATGTTGTTGCTCATGGCGTGCCGCTGGAGGCGGCGGTGCGCCTCGGCCTCGCTGATGCCCTCGCGGCGCATCAGCTCCGCCTTGGCCCTGTCCACCAGCGCCCGGTCCTCGCCGGTGCGCCGGGGCATGGACATCGCGTGCAGCTGCGAGAGCATCTCCACCGCGCCGAGCACCACGCTGCCGGGACAGGGATAGGTCAGCTTGAACACGCGCGGCGATTCGCACGCGTCCAGCGCGTCCGCGCGGGCGATCAGCAGGAAGCGGAAGCCGCCGTCAAAGTCCGCGGCGATATCGCCCGGCAGGCCGTCCGGCAGCGCGCCCGCGATCAGCACGATGCCGTCCCCGCACTCGGCGAGCGTCCGCCGGAGCTCGCCGCCGGAGGCGCAGAGGCGAAAGACCGCGTAACCCGACGAGGTGAGCAGCCGGTTCAGCTGCGTCCGGCTGCCTTCCGACGCGCCGGCAATGATGATCCTGGGCACCGTTTTCGCCTCCCTTCATCTGACGAGTTAGGAGTTTGAAGTGAGGCGTGAGGAGTTGAGGAGCAGGTCAGCCGATCAAAACTCCTCACTCCTAACTCCTGACTCCTCACTCAAATCAGTACATCACCAGATACCGCTCGATCTCCCAGCTGCTCACGTGGGTGCGGTAGGCGTCCCACTCCTTCTCCTTGCCCTCGACATACTGCGTGAGCACGTGCTCGCCCAGCGCGTCGCAGATCACGGAATCGGCCTTCAGGCACTTCACGGCCTCGTGCAGCGTGCCCGGCAGGGACGCGATGCCCTTGGCCTCGCGGGTGGCCTCGTCCATGGCGAAGATGTTTTCGGTGATCTCGTCCGGCGGGGTCATGCCCTTCTCGATGCCGTCCAGGCCCGCCGCGAGGCAGACCGCCATGTTCAGGTACGGGTTGCAGCTCGGGTCCGGGCAGCGCAGCTCCACGCGCGTGGCCTGTCCGCGGGCCGCGGGGATGCGGATCAGCGCGGAGCGGTTGCTGGCGCTCCAGGCCAGGTAGCAGGGCGCCTCATAGCCGGGCACCAGGCGCTTGTAGCTGTTCACCAGCGGGTTGGTGACGGCCGCCATGCCGCGCACGTGCGCCAGGATGCCCGCGATGAAGCTGTAGGCCTCCTTGCTCAGGCCGCGGCTGTCGGAGGGATCGGCAAACACGTTCTTGCCGTCCTTGAACAGGCTCATGTTGGTGTGCATGCCGCTGCCGTTGATGCCGAACACCGGCTTGGGCATGAACGTGGCGTGCAGGCCGTTCTTCTGCGCCAGCGTCTTGACGGCCAGCTTGAAGGTCATGATGTTGTCGGCGGCGGTCAGCGCGTCGGCGTACTTGAAGTCGATCTCGTGCTGTCGATCTCGTGCTGGCCCTGCGCGACCTCGTGGTGGCTGGCCTCGATCTCAAAGCCCATCTGCTCCAGCGCCATGCAGATCTCGCGCCGCGTGCCCTCGCCGTGGTCCAGCGGGCCCAGGTCAAAGTAGCCGGCCTCGTCGCTGGTCGTGGTGGTCGGGCGTCCCTGCTCGTCGGTCTGGAACAGGAAGAACTCGCACTCGGGGCCGACGTTGAAGCTGTAGCCCATGTCCGCCGCCTTCTTCAGCACCCGCTTCAGCGTGCCGCGCGGGTCGCCCATGAAGGGCGTGCCGTCGGGGTTGTACACGTCGCAGATCAGGCGCGCCACCTTGCCGTGCTGGGGCCTCCAGGGCAGGATCGCGAAGGTGTCCAGGTCGGGCCGCAGGTACTGGTCGGATTCATTGATGCGCACGAAGCCCTCGATGCTGCTGCCGTCGATCATGATCTCGTTGTTCACGGCCTTCTCGATCTGGCTGGCGGTGATGGCCACGTTCTTCAGCTGGCCGAAGATGTCCGTAAACTGCATGCGGATGAACTCGACGTCGCCTTCCTTTACCAGGCGGATGATGTCTTCCTTCGTGTACTTGCTCATGGTTGCACCTCCAAATATGATTTTGGTCAGGCAACGGGCCCGCAGGGCCGTTGGCCGGGTCGCCGGGCCGCTTCAGCGTGCACGGCGACAACCAAATAAAAAAGGGGCAAGTGGGTCATTCAACACGACCCCCTTGCCTTGTCGCAAAAAGCATAGCATACCCGGGCGCATGCTGTCAAGTAGTTTTGAATGTTAAATAATCGTTTGTTGCGGGATTTTGCAAAAATGGGCGCAGATATATAGGATATTTGCAAGTTTACAAAATCTTAATTGCAAATCTGGTTGACAGCGGCGGGCGCGGATGCTATAATCAGCGCAAAATTTCACAGCAAAGCGTTGCGGAAGCAAAGTACCCCGGTATGATCCGCAATGTCATGGAGCTGGGCTGATCGTTTCAGATTCTTCGCTTCGCTCAGAATGACAGACAGCGCATCGCGTTGTCATCCTGAGCGGAGCGGCAGCGGAGTCGAAGGATCTTCTCTGTACAATGACATAGGATCGGGCGACACCCCAGAGAGCGGGCGACGGTGAAAATCCCGCGTGGGCCGCCGGGCGAAGAACCCTTCCAAGTCCAAGCTGAAAGGCCAACGGACGAGGAAAGATCCTTCACTGCGTTCAGGATGACACGTCCTGTCGTTGTCATTCTGAGCGAAGCGAAGAATCTTCTCCCCCCTAGAAGCCCAGTAGGGGCGGCGTGCGGGCGGCACGTTACAACCGCCAGGGCTTGACAGAGCCCGGAAAGAGAAGCAAATCAGGTGGCACCACGGAGCGGCGGCCTTCGTCCTGAAACGAGGTCACTTTGCCGGAGGCAAAGTGATCCCCGGCAAAGCCGGGGATGGCACGGCTCAAATCAGAGATTTGAGACGCGCCACTATCAAGACGACAGCCGACCATTTTCGGAGGTGCTTTTTATGTGTTCCATTTTCGGCGTAGACAGCAAGGCGATCCCCGTAGAAGAACTGAAGGCGTGCTTTGACCGCACGATCTCCCGCGGCCCGGACATGAGCCGCTTCGTGGAGATCCCCCGCGGCTACCTGGGCTTTCACCGGCTGGCCATCATGGGCCTGACCGTGGAGGGCATGCAGCCGTTTGAAATGGATGGAAGTTACGTGGTCTGCAACGGCGAGCTCTACGGCTTTAGGCCCCTGAGGCAGCGGTTGATCGACGAGGGCTTCCCGATCAAGAGCGCGTCCGACTGCGAGATCCTCCTCCCCCTGTACCGCGAGTACGGCGTGGAGATGTTCAAGACGCTGGACGCGGAGTTCGCGCTGATCCTCTACGACGGCGCGCAGGACAAGCTGATCGCCGCGCGGGACCCGATCGGCATCCGCCCGCTGTACTACGGATACCTCAAAGACGGCCACATCGCCTTCGCCAGCGAGCCGAAGAACCTGGTGGGGCTGTGCGACGAGATCCTCCCGTTCCCGCCGGGCTGCTATTACATCGACGGCGAGTTCGTCCGCTACGCCGACCCGGCGCACGTGGACCAGTTCACGATGAAGGAAGAGGACCACGTGTGCGCGAAGCTGCGCAGGCTGCTGATCGACGGCGTGGAGAAGCGCCTCGACGCCGACGCGCCCATCGGCTTCCTGCTCTCCGGCGGGCTGGACTCCTCGCTGGTGTGCGCCATTGCTCAGAAGATGCTCCCCCACCCCATCAAAACCTTCGCCATCGGCATGGACATCGACGCCATCGACCTGAAGTACGCCCGCATGGTGGCAGACTACATCGGCTCGGACCACAACGAGGTGATCATCTCCGAGAAGGACGTGCTGGACGCGCTGCCGACGGTGGTCGAGCTGCTGGGCACCTGGGACATCACCACGATCCGCGCGAGCATCGGCATGTACCTCGTCTGCAAGTACATCCACGAGCACACGGACATCCGCGTGATCCTGACCGGCGAGATCTCGGACGAGCTGTTTGGCTACAAGTACACCGACTTCGCCCCCGACGCCGCGGCGTTCCAGGAGGAGGCCGAGAAGCGCATCCGGGAGCTGCACATGTACGACGTGCTGCGCGCCGACCGCTGCATCAGCGTCAACAGCCTGGAGGCCCGCGTGCCGTTCGGCGATTTGAAGTTCGTGCGCTACGCGATGTCGATCGACCCGGAGCTCAAGATGAACAAACACGACATGGGCAAGTACCTGATCCGCAAGGCCTTTGCCGACGACCACATCCTGCCCGACGAGATCCTCTGGCGGCAGAAGGCGGCCTTCTCCGACGCCGTGGGCCACTCGATGGTCTCCGACCTGAAGGCGCTGGCCGAGCGCACCTACACCGAGGCGGAATTTGCCGAAAAGGCGGCCCAATACGACTACTGCCGCCCGTTCACGAAGGAGAGCCTGATGTACCGGGAGCTGTTCGAGCGCTGTTACCCCAGCCAGGCGAAGATGATCGCCGACTTCTGGATGCCGAACAGGACCTGGCCCGGCTGCGACGTGGACGACCCGTCCGCGCGCGTGCTGAGCAACTACGGCGCGAGCGGAGTTTGAGAGAGTGTGGAGTGTGGAGTTAAAGATGCCCTACAACCCCTCCGCCCTTCGGGCACCTCCCCTTACACAGGGGAGGCATGGGAAATCGCTCATTAAAAGCCTCCCTTGTGTAAAGGGAGGTGGCGCGGCGAAGCCGCGACGGAGGGATTGTCCATCCAATGGAACACGTCGTTAACCAAGTTTTCACTTGACAAACCGACCTCATCGGCTTAAAATCACACCAATTCCAACAGGCGCAAGGGTGCGCAGCGAGAGTTTTTCTCGCCGCCGCCCTTGCGCCTTTTTCGTTGGATACCACAAAGGAGGTTGATCTGTATGACATTTTCCGCTGTGAACACCATCTGGGTGCTGCTGGGCGCGGCGCTGGTATTCTTCATGCAGGCGGGCTTCGCGATGTGCGAGGCGGGCTTCACCCGGGCCAAGAACACGGGCAACATCCTGATGAAGAACCTGATGGACTTCTGCATCGGCACGCCGCTGTACTGGCTGTTCGGCTTCGGCATCATGTTCGGCGCGGGCACGGCGGCCTTCGGCTGGATCGACCCGTTCATCATGAAGGACTACGCCCACGCGCTGCCCGCGGGCGTGCCGATCTGGGCGTTCGCCATCTTCCAGACGGTCTTCTGCGCCACCAGCGCGACGATCGTCTCCGGCGCGATGGCCGAGCGCACGAAATTCTCCGCCTACTGCGTCTACTCCGCCGCGATATCGCTGTTCATCTACCCGGTGTCCGGCCACTGGATCTGGGGCGGCGGCTGGCTGGCGGAGATGGGCTTCCACGACTTCGCCGGCTCCACGGCGGTGCACATGGTCGGCGGCGTCTGCGCGCTGATCGGCGCGAAGATGCTGGGGCCGCGCATCGGCAAGTACGGCAAGGACGGCAAGCCCCGCGCGATCCTCGGCCACAACCTGTCCATCGCGGCGCTGGGCGTGTTCATCCTGTGGTTCTGCTGGTTCGGCTTCAACGGCGCCAGCACCGTGGGCATGGACAGCGACGAGCTGATCGGCAGCGCCAGCCTCGTGTTCTTCAACACGAACCTGGCCGCCGCCGTGGCGACGCTGGTCACGATGCTGTTCACCTGGCTGCGCTACGGCAAGCCGGACGTGTCCATGACGTTCAACGCCTCGCTGGCGGGCCTGGTGGGCATCACGGCAGGCTGCGACGCCGTCAACCCGTTCGGCGCGGCGATCATCGGCCTGTGCTGCGGCTTCGCGGTGGTGCTGTCTGTCGAGTTCTTTGACAAGGTCGTGAAGATCGACGACCCCGTCGGCGCGATCTCCGTCCACGGCGTCTGCGGCGCGCTGGGCACGCTGCTGACCGGCCTGTTCGCCACCGGCGTCTCCACGATGAAGGGCGTGTTCTACGGCGGCGGCTTCAAGTTCTTCGGCGTGCAGCTGTTGGGCGTGGTCTCGACCATCGCCTGGACCGCCGCGATCATCGCCGTCGTATTCTCGATCATCAAGGCCACCATCGGCCTGCGCGCGGAGGCCGCGGACGAGGTGATGGGCCTGGATCGCTCCGAGCACGGCCTGCACACCGCCTACGCCGGCTTCACGATCATGGGTGACAGCGTCGCGGAGGACGTCGAGGCCGCAGAGCCCGTCGTCGTCACAGAGGAGGAAGCGCCCGCGAGGCCCGCGAAGGAGAAGGCGCCCGACGCGCCCATCTACACCAACGTGCGCATCATCTGCCGCCCGGCCAGCCTGGAGCCGCTGAAGCGCCGTCTGAACAAGATCGGCATCACCGGCATGACGGTGACCAACGTGATGGGCTACGGCGCGCAGAAGGGCAAGCCGGAGTACTACCGCGGCACGCCCGTGGACGTCACGCTGCTGCCGAAGGTGCAGGTGGACATCGTCGTCAGCAAGGTGCCCGTGCGGCTGGTGATCGAGGCCGCGAAGTCCGTGCTGCACACCGGCCACATCGGCGACGGCAAGATCTTCGTCTCCGACATCGAGAATGTTGTGCGCGTGCGCACCGGCGAGGAGGGCTACGACGCGCTGCAGTCCGACGAGCTCCTCTGATCGCCGTTTACCGGCGACAGGAGCAGAGGATAAGACAGGGGGCTTTGCCGCGACGCGGCAAAGCCCCCTGTATATTTATACGCCCCGCACCCTGAGCCGCATCCCGTCGTACTCGGCCTGGTACAGCCCGATCAGGTTGCCGGGGTTTTCCGTCAGCAGCGCCCGCCGCACGTCCGGCAGTTTTTCCATAGGAAAGCGCACGGACAGGCCGCAGCCCATGGCGATATCCCGCGGGGTGGTGACCACCCGCGCCGGCACGCCCTGCCGCCTCAGCGCCGCCTCGAACCGCAGCACCTGCTGCCGCGAACGAAACGCCGCCACGCCGTAGATATCCCGCATGCCGTTCCCTCCTCTCAAATCCATTCAAGCGCCGGTTCATAAATCCGCCCGCGCGCATGTATTCTATACTACGCGCAGCCGCGAAGGAGGGTTCGACCATGCCGATCTATTTTGACAACGCCGCAACGACAGCCGTCTGTGAGGAGGCTGTGGCTGCTGTAAATAAGGGGCTTCAGAACTTCGGAAATCCGTCGTCGCTCCACAGGCTGGGGCTGGATGCCGAGCTGATAGTTTCCGGCGCAAGGGAGACTATCGCTGATGCGCTGGGGGCAGACCCCTCGGAGGTCTATTTCACATCCGGCGCCACGGAGAGCAGCAACACCGCTGTCTTCGGAGCCTACAAGGCACATTCAAAGCGCAATAACAAGGTCATCATCTCGTCTGTCGAGCACCCTGCCACTGCCAATGCAGCGCTGGCGCTTGAAGAGGCAGGCTGTGAGGTGGTTCGCATAGCGCCGAGGGAGGACGGCCGGTTCTATGCCGGGGACTTCATTGATGCGGCGGACGAAAACACGTTTCTTGTGAGCGTTATGATGGTGAACAATGAGACCGGATATGTTCTGCCGGTCAGCGAGATATTTTCCGGGATAAAGAAAAAGGACCGAACTATCCTTACCCACTGTGATTGTGTCCAGGGGTTTATGAAGCTGCCCGTAAAGGTCAAAAAGCTGGGCGCCGATATGATATCCCTGAGCGGCCATAAGATCCACGCTCCGAAGGGTGTCGGTGCGCTCTACCTTAAAAAGGGCGTTCACCTGCCGTCACTGATCTACGGCGGCGGTCAGGAATCGGGATTGCGTTCGGGAACGGAATCGGTGCCGCTGATAGCCGGCTTCGACTGCCTGAAAGGG
>CACYET010000104.1 GCA_902773515.1 uncultured Eubacteriales bacterium
TACGACGGAAAGACCGGCGCGCGGCTCGTCAAGGCCCAGCGGACGCACATGCTGCCGGAGGGGTCGGAGCGCATCGCGCAGTACATCATCGAGCGGATCGGGGCGGAATAGGACGTGGGCAAAAACGCAACGCCGGACAGCCGGGCTGTTCGAACGAAAAGAAGGAAGAGGCGGTGGATTATGGCTGCGGTGATCGTCGTCGTCGCATTGCTGCTCATCTTGTATGCCTTCGGCACGTATTTTGCCGCGTTCACGGCGCGGATCCCGCGGCAGACGCTGGAGCACGCGCGGGCCTGGCAGGAGGAACACTACGACCTGTCCTGGTACGACGGCCTGACGAAGCGGGACTACACCGTCGAAAGCTATGACGGCTACGCGCTGCACGCGCAGCTGCTGGAGAACCCCGCGCCGACGCGGCGCTACATGCTCCTCTCCCACGGCTATACGGACAACCGCTTCGGCTCCCTCAAGTACGCGCGCATGTATCTCGACCTGGGCTTCAACGTGATCGTGTACGACCTGCGCGGCCACGGCGAGAACGAGGCGACGTTCTGCACCTACAGCGCGCGGGAGCGCAAGGACCTGCTGGCGATGATCGGGGACAGCCGCGCGCGCTACGGCGACATGACCTTCTTCGGCCTCCACGGGGAGTCCCTCGGGGCCGCGACGTCCGTCGCCGTGCTCGAGTACAGGCCACAGATCGACTTCGTCGTGGCGGACTGCGGCTTCAGCAACATCCGCGACGTGCTGGCGGGAGCCGCGAAGAGCCGGCACACGCCCGCGTGGTTCGTGGACGTGGCGTCGCTCTGCTTCAAGCTGCGCTACGGCTACAGCTACGGCCAGATGCGCCCGATCGACAGCCTTGCGGGCAACCAGATCCCGATCCTGTTCATCCACGGCGCGGACGACACCTTCATCCCTCCGTACCACAGCGAGGCGATGAGCCGTGCCACGGCGGGCACCAGCGAGGTGCGCCTCATCGAGGGCGCCGGGCACGCCCAATCGATCCTGACGGACCCGGACAAGTACAGGGAATACGTGGCGGCCTTCATCGATCGGGTCGAGGCGGAGCGCGCGGGCTGAGAGGCCTTTGTCTAATCACTTGACTTTTTCTCCCGTTCATGCGATAATGAACGTGCGATGGGACGCGAGATTTGAAGACACGCTCTGAATGGATCACAACCCCGTCCCGGGAAACTGGGGCGGGCGTTTCTTTTGATTGCACAGAAGGCGTAAATCTTCCCGAAACACGACGGATGAAAGAGGGATGCACGGATGCAAGCGGTGCTTTCCAACCTCAGGCAGTTCAACCTGGCGACGGCCTGCCTGCGGCTGCTGCTGGCGATGGCCGGCGGCGGCGTGGTGGGCTACGGGCGCTCGAAGCAGGCGCGCTCGGCGGGCTTTCGCACCTATATCCTCATCAGCATCGGGGCGGCGATGGCGGTTCTGATGACGCTGTACATGTACGACATGCTGTTGGGGCCCTGGGCGGCGGTGACGGAGGAGGTCGGCCTGAAGTTCGACGCCTCGCGCATGGCGTCCTCAGTCATCACGGGCATCGGCTTCCTCGGCGCGGGCATCATCATCAAGGTGGCGCACCAGCAGGTGAACGGCCTCACCACGGCCACGGGCCTGTTCGCCACGGTGATCATGGGCCTGGCGGCGGGCGCGGGCTTCTACGAATGCGTGCTGGTGGCGCTGGCGCTGATCATTCTGGTGCTGAACGTGATGTCGCCTCTGGAGATACTGTTCAAGCGCCGCCTGCGCAACATCACGCTGAACGTGGAGTTCCACTCGGTGGCGGATATCGACGCGATCACCGCCGCCATCGAGGGGGAGGGCGCGAAGGTCTACGACATCGACGTGGAGTGCGCCGAGCGCAAGGACGCGAAGTGCGCCTCGGCGATATTCATACTGCAAATGAGCCGCGACAACCACTCCCACTCCAGCATGCTCACCTCCGTGGCGGCGCTGCCCTGCGTGCTGTCCGTGCAGGAACTGATCTCATAGCGATAGGAGAAGAGGCGTATGATCCACCTGTTTGACGGCGTTCGCGCCCTGGGCTTCGGGGCGGTGGCGGCCAAGATGCTGATGGCCTGCCTGTGCGGCACGCTGATCGGCCTGGAGCGCTCCAGCAAGAACCGGCCCGCCGGCTTCCGCACGCACATCCTCACGTGCCTGGCGGCGGCGGTGGCGGCGCTGACGAGCCTGTACATTTTCCTGGAGATGAAGCTGCCGGCGGACATCTCGCGCATCGGCGGCCAGGTGATCTCCGGCCTGGGCTTCATCGGCGCGGGCACCATCGTGATCACCAAGCGCCTGACCATCAAGGGGCTCACCACGGCCGCGGGCCTCTGGACCACCGGCATCATCGGCCTGGCCATCGGCAGCGGCTACTACGAGCTGGGCCTGCTGGGAACGGCGCTGGTGCTGTTCACGGAGACGGTGCTGGAGCGGCTCTCCCGGGGCATCAAGCCCGCCCCGGAGTACGGCGTGGAGCTGCTCTACAACGAGAAGACCTCGCTGGACAGCGTGCTGCGCCGCTGCAAGGACAGAAGCATGGCCATCGTGAACCTGAGGATCCACACGCTGGAGGAGGGCGACGAGGCCCGCTACGCCGCCGAGATCAGCCTGCGCGGCTCGGTGAAGTGCGAGGAGTTGATCGACCGGATCCACCAGATCCCCGGCGTCGTCTCCGCGGCGGCGCTGTAGCGCCCGGCTGCGGGATCAACGGGGAGAGAACGGGGAGAGAACGGGGAGGCGAGGAGATGGCGTCGTCGCTGACGAGGCGCATGATCATGGAGTCGCTGCTGAAGCTGCTGGACGAGCGGCCGCTGGGCAAGATCTCCATCAAGGACATCGTGGAGGACTGCGGCATCAACCGCAACACCTTCTACTACCACTTTGCGGACCTGCCGGACCTGGTGGAGGCCATCGTGCGCGACGAGGCCGACCGCATCCTCGAAGGCTACCACGGCGTATCGTCGCTGGAGGAGTGCATCGCGGCGGCGATGAAGCTCTCCACCGACCACAAGCGGGCCGTCATGCACATCTACAATTCCGACAATCGCGAGATCTACGAGCGCTACCTGATGGAGATCTGCGACCACGTCGCCACGGCCTTCATCGACAACATGATCGCCGGTCGCCCCGTGGACCCGGTGGACCGCGTGGCGATCATCCAGAGCTACAAGTGCGAGCTGTTTGGCCACATCGTCGATTGGCTCGGCAACGGCATGCGCCATGACCTGCAGGCCCAGTTCCTTCGCCTGTGCGAGCTGCGCCGCGGCCTGACCGAGGAAGTGCTGCGCAGGAGCTTGGGGAAGGAATAGAAAAGAAGACCGAAGTCTATAATTCGTAGAATTATAGACTTCGGTCTTCTTTGCTTTGCTCAGTAATAAACCAATTCCAGACAAAACCGCCCGTTTGCCCAAATTTTGGGCACGGGCCCTTTTTTGTCCGTTTTCAAGGCCCGCCGGATTTGCTATACTGCCTCCTGCAAACAAGAGGAGGTGGCAACATGCGTTCGGTGAAGCTGATCCGAGCCGCCAAGGCCTGCTACATCGCCCTGTCCGTCGCGTTCTGCGCGCTGGGGCTTCTGCTGATCCTGCGGCCGGGCATGTCCGCGCGTTTGATAGGAAGCGTCGTCGGCGCGGCGCTGATCGCGTTCGGCATCGTGAAGCTGGCGGGCTATTTCTCAAAGGACCTCTACCGATTGGCGTTTCAGTTTGACCTGGCCTTCGGCAGCCTGCTGGTCGCCATCGGGGCGCTGATCCTGATCCGCCCCGTGACGGCGATGAACGTGCTGTGCGTGGCGCTGGGCATCGAGATCATTGCCGACGGCGCTGATCCTGCTGGCGGCGCTGGCGGCGGTGGGCGTCGGCGCGGCGCTGACGCTGATGCCGGGCCAGGGCGCCGAGGCGTTGGGCGCGCTGCTGGGCGTGTCGCTGCTGGCGGAAGGCGCGCTGAACCTGTGCGTGGCGCTGTGCGCGGTGAAGATCGTGGACAACCAGATGGCCGACGGAGCCGCGCCCCGGTTCATACAATAACAGACCGGAGTCCGAAACAAAGGCTTCAAAACAGACCAAATTCTATTATGTGTTCAAAGGAGGCTGTGACCATGCGATTTGCCAAGGCTGTGGTCAAATGCCGCGTCCCCATCCTGATCCTCGCGCTGCTGCTGGTGATCCCCTCGGTACTGGGCATCGCGGCGACGCGCATCAACTACGACATGCTCACCTACCTGCCGTCGGACATCGACACGATGGTAGGCCAGGACGAGCTGATGGAACAGTTCGGCAAGGGCGCGTTCTCGTTCATCGTCGTCGAGGGCATGAGCGATGAAGACGTCGAAGCGCTGAAGGCGAAGCTCGAAGAAGTGGAGCACGTGGAATCGGTGATCTGGTACACCAGCTTTCTCGATCCCTCGATCCCCAAGGAGATGCTCCCCAAGAAGTTGTACGACGCCTTCAACGCCGGCGACGCCACGATGATGGCGGTGTTCTTCGACGGCTCCACCTCCGAGGACGGCACGATCGCCGCCTTCCAGGAGGTGCGGCGCGTCACCGGCGAGCGCTGCTTCGTGGCGGGCATGACGGCCATGGTCATCGACCTGAGGGACCTGTGCGAGCGCGAGGAGCCCATCTACGTGGGCATTGCCGTGGCGCTGGCGTGCCTGGCGATGATGATCTTCCTCGACGGCTGGCTGGTGCCGTTCGTGTTCCTGGCCTCCATCGGCATCGCGATCCTCTACAACCTGGGCACCAACTACTTCCTCGGCGAGATCTCCTACATCACCAAGGCGCTGTCCGCGGTGTTGCAGCTGGCCGTGACGATGGACTACTCCATCTTCCTCTGGCACGCCTACAACGAACAGCTGACCCGCACCGACGACCGGCTGGAGGCGATGGCGAGGGCCATCCGCGAGACGCTGACCAGCGTCATCGGCAGCTCCATCACCACCGTGGCGGGCTTCATCGCGCTGTGCTTCATGAGCTTCACGCTGGGCCGCGACCTGGGCCTGGTGATGGCCAAGGGCGTGCTGCTGGGCGTGATCGGCTGCGTGACGATCCTGCCCTCGCTGATCCTGCTTCTGGACAAGCCCCTTCAAAAGACGCGCCACCGCTCGCTGCTGCCGGACATGGGCGGCTTCGCCAGGGGCGTCACCAAGGTGTTCCCGATATTGCTGATCGCGTTCGCGCTGATCGTGTTCCCGGCCTACAAGACCTACCGCAGCGCCAACAGCGAGGTGTACTACAACCTGGGCGCGACGCTGCCAAAGGACATGGCCTACGTCGTGGCCGAGGACAAGCTGACCGATACCTTTGACATCGCCAGCACGCACATGCTGCTGCTGGACGCTGGGCTCGAAGCAAAGGACGTCTCCCGGATGATCGACGAGATGGAGCAGGTGGACGGCGTCAAGTACGTGCTGGGCCTGGAGAGCGTCACCGGCGCGACCGTGCCGAAGGAGATGCTTCCGAAGGAGCTGCTCGAAAAGCTGGAGAGCGACAAGCTGGAGCTGCTGCTGGTCAACTCCCGCTACGCCGTGGCCACCGACGAGGTGAACGCGCAGATCGATGCGCTGAACGAGATCCTGAAGCGCTACGATCCCGCGGGCATGCTGATCGGCGAGGCCCCCTGCATGAAGGACATGATCGAGATCACCAACCACGACTTCCAGGTGGTCAACCTGGTGTCCATCGCGGCGATCTTCGCCATCATCCTGCTGGTGGAGCGCAGCCTGTCGCTGCCGTTCATACTGATCTCGGTCATCGAGCTGGCCATCTTCATCAACCTCGGCTGCTCGCACCTGCTCGGCCAGAGCCTGCCGTTCATCGCGCCCATCTGCATCAGCACGATCCAGCTCGGCGCGACGGTGGACTACGCCATACTGATGACCACCCGCTACAAGGCGGAGCGCGCGGCGGGCAAGGACAGGCGCGAGGCCGTGTCCATCGCGCTGGGCACGTCCACGCCGTCGATCATCGTCAGCGGCATGGGCCTGTTCGCCGCCACGTTCGGCGTGGCCATGTATTCGGACATCGACATCATCCGGTCCATCTGCATGCTGCTGGCGCGCGGCGCGCTGATCAGCATGGTGTGCGTGCTGCTGCTGCTGCCGGCGCTGCTGATGCTGTGCGACGGCGTCGTGCGGCACACCACGATCGGCATGAAGAACAAGAACGACAATGGGGTCGGAAAGGAAGCATAGACGATGAAAAGGAATATTTTGCGCAAGCTCTCGGTGATCCTCTCCCTGGCGCTGCTGGCGTGCTCGGTGCTGCCGGCGCTGGCCGAGGACAAGAAGGAGACCGTGTTCGTCATGGCGGACGCCAACGGCGTCACCGATCACATTGTGGTCAGCGAGCGGCTTTACAACCCCGACGGCGCGGACACGATCGAGGACGTCTCCACGCTTCAAAACATCGAAAATGTGGGCGGCGACGAGACCTGGACTGCCTCCGACGGCGTGATCACCTGGAACGCGAACGGCGCGGACATCAGCTACGAGGGCACCACCGACGCCCCGCTGCCCGTGAGCGTGGAGATCACCTATAAGCTGGACGGCCGGGAGATCGCCCCGGCGGACCTGGCCGGCAAGAGCGGCCACCTGGACATCGAGATCCACTACGCCGCGACGCTCAAGCAGACGGCGGACGTGGCCGGAAAGCCCACCGAGATGGCCGTGCCCTTCCTGATGGCGACCGTGATGCTGCTGGACGAGGACGTCTACAGCAACGTGGAGATCACGAACGGCAGGATCATCGACGCGGGCAACCTGCGGGTGGCGCTGTGCTACGGCCTGCCCGGCATGCGCGAGGCGCTGGACCTGGACGCCTGCGAGGACATCGACGTGGAGCTTCCCGAGACGGCGACCATCAGCGCGGACGTGACGAACTACCACACCTCCGGCGCGTACACGCTGGCGAGCAACTCCGTGTTCAACCTGAAGAAGGACGACGTGAAGCTGCTGGACGGCGATATCGACCTGGACGAGGTCTCCGACAAGCTGAACGACGCCATCGACCAGCTGCTGGACGGCGCGGACGCCCTCTACGACGGCACTGGCGACCTGCTGGACGGCGCGGACAAGCTGAATAGCGGCGCGGGGGACCTGAAGGACGGCACCGCCGAGCTCGCCGACGGCGCGGACAAGCTGTTGGGTGGCGCGGGGGACCTGAAGGACGGCACCGCCGAGCTCGCCGACGGCGCGCAGAAGTTGAACGATGGTGCGGGCGATATGAAGGACGGCACCGCCCAACTCGCCGACGGCGCGAACGAACTGAACGACGGCCTGATTGAGCTGGACAGCCACTCCGCGGAGCTCGCGGACGGCGCGAGGCAGATCTTCGAGGGCGTGCTGGCCACCGCGAACGACGGCCTGATGGCAAAGCAGGCCGATTTCGAGGCCCACGGCATCGAGCTGGTGCCGCTGACCGTCGACAACTACGAATCCGAGCTCGAACGCCTGGAGAAGGAGCTGCTGGCGGCGGTCGAGGAGGAGGTCTACAAACAGGCCGACGCGCTGGTCGCCAGCAAGGTGGAGAGCGCGGTGAAGGCCGAGGTCGAGAAGCGCGTGCATGCCGGTGCGAAGAAGAAGGTGGAGGCCGCCGTGCAGGAGGCCGCCGAGCAGCAGGTGCGCGAGAAGGTTGAGGCCGGCGCGGACGGGCTGGTGCGCCAGAAGGTGACCGAGGCCGCGCGCGAGAAGGTCCGCCCGCAGGTGGAGGCCGCCGTGGCCCAGCAGGTGCGCGCCGCGGTGGAGGCCGAGGCCCGCAAAAAGGTGGAGGCCGCCGTGCGCAACCCCGACGAGGCCACGCTCAACGCGCAGGTGGACGCCAAGCTGAACTCCGCCGAGGTGCAGGCCCAAATCGACGCCGAGACGGCCAGCCAGATGGGCTCCGACGCCGTGAAGGCGACCATCGAGTCCAAGCTGGACGAGGCGGTCCGCGGCCAGGTGGAGGGCCAGCGCGACGCGATCCGCAGCCAGGTCGCCGCGGCCGTGCGCCAGGGCCTTGTGGAGAAGTACGCCGCCGTCAAGGGCGACGACAGCGGCGCGGAACCTGAACCGGCCCCGGAACAGAATCCC
The DNA here is from genome assembly GCA_902773515.1 of uncultured Eubacteriales bacterium. GTDB lineage: Bacteria > Bacillota > Clostridia > Christensenellales > Aristaeellaceae > UBA2862. Next base: position 8,090 of record CACYET010000104.1, read on the forward strand.
GAAGCGAATCCGGAAGTGAACCCCGAACCTAACCCGGAAGAGAACCCGGAACAGAATCCCGAAGTGAACCCGGAGCAGAATCCGGAAGCGAACCCGGAGCAGAATCCGGAAGCGAATCCGGAAGCGAATCCGGAACAGAACCCGGACGTGAACGCAGAGGCTGATCCCGAGGCCAGCGCTGCGGACGACGCCGCCGTCGACGCGGACGCGAACGCCGCGAGCGAGGCCGACGCGGGCGCAGTCGAAGGCGCCGGCGAGGCCCAGACCGACGCGGAAGCCGCCGATGCGGATGCGCTCATGGACGAAGGTGCGATAGACGGGGACGGTGGCGCGACGCAGAGCGCGATGAACTGGCTGATCCCGGTTGCCTATGCCGAGGAGGGCGGTCCCGTCGTGGACATCGACGCGCTGATGGCCTCTGCCGACGTGCAGGCCCAGATCGACGCCCAGACCAACGCGCAGATCGAGGCGCTGGTCGCCGCCAACAAGACCGACGACGCCCGCGCCCAGGTGACCGCCGCGGTGCAGGCCGAGGTGCGCAAGCAGGTGACCGCCGCCGCGCGCCAGAAGATCGTGGACGCGGCCAGGTCGCTGCCCGACGACCAGGTGAACGCCATCGTCGAGGAAAAGATGGCCTCCGCCGACGTGCAGGCCCAGATCGAGAGCGCCTGCAGCGCCCAGATGGCCTCCGACGACATCCAAAGCACCATCGAAGCCGAGACCGACAAGCAGCTTGCCTCCGGCGACGTGAAGGCGCAGATCGACGCCGAGGTTGCCAATCAGGAGGCCACCGCCGACGTACAGCAGCTGGTGGAGGAGGAGGTCGCCAGGCAGCTGGCGTCCGACGAGGTGAAGGCGCTGATCGACCAGAACGTCAAGGAGCAGATGGAGAGCGACGAGGTCAAGAAGGCCATCAGCAAGGAGATCGCTTCCCAGATGCGCAGCGGCAAGGTGCAGGGCATCATCGACGAGAACATCTCCGACCAGAAGAAGAAGGCCGCGTACCTGGACGGCGTGGCCGAGGCGCTGGAGGAGAACGGCGAGAACGGCGAGGCCTACCGCGCGCTGGCGAACCTGCTGACGCAGCTGGAGGACGTGGACCGCTTCTACCGCGGCGTGATCGACTACACCGACGGCGTGGGCAAGGCCGCTTCCGGCGCGAGCGAGCTGGCGGACGGCGCGAAGGCGCTGGACGACGGCGCGGGCGAGTTGAAGCAGGGCGCGGGCGACCTGGCGGATGGCGCGAAGGCGCTGGACGACGGCGCGGGCGAATTGAAGCAGGGCGCGAGCGACCTTGCGGACGGCGCGAAGCAGCTGGACGACGGCGCGGGCGACCTGAAGCAGGGCACGAGCGATCTGCTGGACGGCGTGAAGGCGCTGCGCGACGGCGCGGGCGAGCTGAAGGACGGCCTGCACCGGTTCAACGACGAGGCCATCCAAAAGCTGCTGGACTACCTGGACGGCGACCTGCGGGGCCTGGTGGACCGCGCGCGTGCGATGATCGACGTGGCGAAGGGCTACGGCAGCTACTCCGGCATCGCCGAGGGCCGCACGGGCGTCACCCAGTTCATCATCAAGACCGCCGGCATCTGAACCCGATAAAAACCTATCGTCCCGTGAGCGCGCTGGCGCTCACGGGGCGATGTTTTCTTCACGGAGACCCGCGGGAAGCCGCGCGACTCATCCGGCCTTCGGCCCGGAATTTTTTGGTGGACACATTCTGATAATAATGTTATAATATAATCTGTGGGGATATTGCTTGTCGCGACGCTTCGCGATGGGGCCCATTCATGCCGCTGCCTTACCGTGAGGCAGGCGATCATCCGCGTGTCGAAGGTGATCATCGCGCCGACGCTGTACAGCACGAGGCAGACGAGCTTCGTCGCGCCGGTCAGCCGATGGATCGGGGAGGGGCGGTCGACGTAGTTGAACAGGGTGATCATGTCCGCGCCACCTCCCGCTCATAGTCGAT
>CACYET010000105.1 GCA_902773515.1 uncultured Eubacteriales bacterium
CGTTTCCGTTCGGCCCGGCCATCGCGCTCGCCGCGGCGCTGATGCTGCTCTACGGCGACCCGCTGATCCAGTGGTATCGCGGGCTGCTACTATAAACAGAGGGGAATTCAATGGCAAAGACGATACTGGGTGTGGATATTGGGCACGACCAGCTGAAGCTGGCGCTGGTGCGGGGCAGGCAGGTGATCAAAACCGCCTCCGCTCCGATGCCGGAAAACCTGCTAAAGCAGGGCCGCGTCGCCAGTCGCGAGACCATGGGCGAGCTGATCAAGTCCACCATGAAGGCGGGCGGCATCCGCGCGGGTCGCGCGGCGTTTGCGCTGCCCAACGAGGTGGTGTTCGTCAAGAATGTGGAGATGCCCCAGATGAGCATCGAACAGCTGGAATACAACCTGCCCTTTGAATTCAACGACTACATCACCGGCGAATTGAAGGACTACGTGTTCGACTATGCCGTGGTCAACGACTCCAATGCCGAGGCGATGGGGGAGGGCGAAGGCGAGGACGAGGGCGGCGTCCCGACCATGGAGCTCATGGCCGTCGGAGCGCTGCGCAGCGTGCTGGTGGACGCCAGGGATCTGCTGCGCAAGGCGGGGCTCAAGCTGGTGCTCTCCGCCCCGGCCATCAGCGCCTACATATCGCTGATCCGCGCGCAGAAGGAGGCGCTCTCCCAGATCACGGACGAGTACTGCGTGCTGGACCTGGGCTACGAGGCCATCCGCATGTACATGTTCCGCGGCGACAGGCACGTGGCCACCCGCGTGCTGGAGATGGGCATGTCCAACCTGGACAGCGTGCTGGCGGACGCCTGCGACGTGGATATCCACCTGGCGCACACCTACCTGATGAGCAATTTCGAGAATTGCCAGCAGCGCGAGGAGTGCATGAACGCCTACTCCAACATCGCCGTGGAGCTGATGCGCGCGCTGAACTTCTACCGGTTCTCCAATCGCGACAGCGCCCTGGAGCACATGTGGCTCTGCGGCGGCGGCGCGGTGATCGAGCCGCTGGGCGAGGCGATCAGCGACATGCTGAGCATCCAGCTGCACCCCGCAACCGAGCTCGTTCCCGGAGGCGAGAAGGTGCACGACTGCAACAGCTTCGTCCAGGCGATCGGCATCGCGATGGGCTGACCGCTTCGCGGGCCCTCTCCCGACCGGGAGGGGCGATCGACGCGAAGCGCCTGGACAGACGAAGGCCGTTCGAGCTCAGACTCGAACGAAACGCACAATTATCGGAGGTAATCAGCTTTGGCAGGAAAGGGCAGGCCGGCGGGCAAGACGCGCCCCAAGAAGGGCATTGGCGGGCGCCTGCCAGTCAAGCGGTCGATCAACCTGGTGCTGGTCGATGAAAACAAAGTCAAACCGTTGAAGGCGATCCTGAGCGCGCTGCTCGTCATCGCCCTGGCGGCCGCGTTCGGGAAATTCCTGGTGGCGGACCGCCTTACAGCCATGTCGCAGGCCTCGAGCCGCATCTCCCAGCTCCAGAAGACGCTGGAGGAGACGCTGGCGGACGTCGATGGCTACGGCGAGGTGGAGGCCAAGTACGCCCACTACACCTATGACGACATGAACGAGACGGAGATGGGCCGCGTGGACCGCTCGCAGGTGGTGGACCTCGTCAGCTCCATCATCAAGGAACAGGACAACCTGTTCGACATGAAGGCCTACGCCCCGCGGCTGGAGACGCTGGTGAACACGCTCTCGGAGAGCGGCAGCCCCTTGCAGGGCCTTTCCGACTTCCGCAGCGACGTCTCCGCGCTCGGCTCGGAGATCGTCGCCTACCGCGAGCAGGTGCTCTCCTGGAGCGTGAAGGACAATATCCTGGAGGTCGAGCTCACGGGCAAGAGCCTCGAGAATCTGAACCGACTGGCCCGAAAGGTGGAGGAGAGCCCGCTGGTGGACAGCTGCACCCTCACCACCGCCAACAAGGACGCGCACACCATGTCGCTCACCGCGCTGGCTTCCGGCGTGCGCGGTAAGTTCATCATCTACCTGCTGATGCCCGCGGAGGAGGAGGTGGAGGAGAGTTGAAGATCCTGAGCCGTGACTTTACCACTACCGAAAAGATACTGATCGCGCTGCTTTTCCTGCTGCTGCTGGGGTTGGTGTACTATCAGTTCGTGGACAGGAACGTGCGCTCGGCGACGAGCAACGCCAGGGTGGAGGCGCAAAGCCTGGAGATGCAGATCGACGAGGCCCGGCAGCGCGCCGAAAAGCTGCGCAACCTGCAAAATACGCTGGACAAGCTGGAGGCGCAGGGAAAGCTCTCCTACATGGGCAGCTACAACAACAGCAAGGCCGAGGTGCGCTTCCTGAACGACCTGCTGGCCGACACGCTGACCTACTCCATCGAGTTCTCCAGCGTCACGCGCAACGGCAACCAGATCCGCCGCAGCTTCAAGCTGAAGTACCAGACGGGCGGCTTCCGCGCCGCGCGGGAGATCATCGAAAACCTCTTGAAGAGCGAGAACCGCTGCCTCGTCAGCGACATGAGCTGTTCGATCCAGTCCAGCGGCGTCACCGACGTTGAGGCCAACGCCACCTTCTACGAGACCATGGTGGGCGGCACGCCTGACGCCGGGCTCCCGGCCGACGCGGCCGCGGCGAATTACTGACGGGATAACGCTTATAAACATTCAGTGCCGGACGCTGCGCGTCCGGCACTTGCTTGTGTTGTTTTGCTTCATTACGCGATGTCCAGCCAGGCCTTCTTCTCGCCCTCCTCGCGGAACTGGTTGGCGTAGAGCGTGTAGTAGTAGCCCCGCTGGGAGAGCAGCTCGGCATGGGTGCCGCGCTCCAGGATGCGGCCGTTCTTGATCACGAGGATCACATCGGCGCTGCGGATCGTGGAGAGGCGGTGGGCGATGATGAAGCTCGTGCGCCCCTCGAGCGCCACGGAGATGGCCGCCTGCAGCTTTTGCTCGGTCTGGGTGTCCACCGACGAGGTGGCCTCGTCCAGCACGAATATCGCCGGCTTGGCGATCAGCGCGCGGGCGAAGGAGATCAGCTGCTTCTGGCCGGTGGACAGGCGATTGCCGCCCTCGCCGACCTCGCTGTCGTAGCCCTTGTCCATCTTCAGTATGAAGTCCTCGGCGTCCACGGCGCGGCACGCGGCCTCGATCTCCCGGTCGGTGGCGTCCAGCCTTCCGAAGCGGATGTTCTCGCGGATGGTGCCGGAGAACAGGTGCGGCTGCTGCAGCACGTAGCCCAGGTGGGCCTGGAGCCAGAGGATGCTGCGGCTTCTGTAGTCCTCGCCGTCGATGCGGATGACGCCCTTCGTGGGCTCGTAGAAGCGGCAGATCAGGTTCACGATCGTGCTCTTGCCGCTGCCCGTCTCGCCCACCAGCGCCACGGTCTGCCCGGCCTTCACCTTCAGGGAGAAGTCCTCCAGCACTTCCTCGCCGGTGGCGTAGTGGAACGACACGTGGTCAAACTCTACGTCGCCCACGATGTCCGGCCAGTTCTCCTTTTTCGGGTTGAAGCTGTCGCCGAACTTCTCGATCACCTCGGGGGTGTCGAAGATCTCCGGCTCCGTCTCCAGCAGGCTCACCACGCGCTCCGCCGCGGCCTGGCTGGCCTGGAGGTCGGCGAAGATGCGCGCGATGGAGCTGATGGGCTCGAAGATGCCGGTGGAGTACTGCACGAACGCCGCCAGCGTGCCGACCGTCACCAGGCCCCGGGCGCTGAACACCTCCGTGCCCCCGCGATGCAGCACCAGCGCCGTGGCGACGGAGCCGAGCGACACCACGATGGGCAGAAACAGCGCGCTGAGCACCGCGGCGCGCACGGAGGCCGCGCGCATCGTGCCCGTCAGCACCGAGAACTCGCGGCAGTTGGCCTCCTCGCGCACCAGCGTCTTGCTGGTCTTGGCGCCCATGATGCCCTCGTTGAACGCGCCGGTGATCTGGCTGTTGGTCTTGCGCACGACGCGGTAGCCCGCCAGGATGCGCTTCTGGAACCACACGGCCACCACCGCGATCACGGGCATCACGCACAGCACCAGCAGCGCCATCCGCACGTCCAGCAGCAGCATCGCCACGGCCGTGATCAGTATGTAGGAGCCGGACCAGAAGAGGTCCACAAGGCCCCAGGCCACCGTCTCGCCCAGGCGCGAGGTGTCGCTGGTCATGCGGGAGATGATGAAGCCCACGGGCGTCTGATCGTAGTAGGAGAAGGAGAGCTCCTCCAGCCGCTTGAAGGCCAGTTTGCGGATGTGGCGGTTGATGCCCATCTCCGCCCTGCCGCAGAGCATGCAGAATGTGAATATGCAGGCCGATTGCAGCAGCACCGTGCCCACGTAGCGCACGATGAACCACACCTTCCCGCCGGCCTGCCCGCCCGCGATGAACGTGTCGATGGCCTCGCGGGTGAGCAGGGGGAAGATGGTGTCGCACAGCGCGCTGACGGCCATCGTCGCCATGATGGCGATCAGGTACTTGTGATAGGGCTTCATGTACCCGATCAGCCGTCGCCATAGCCCGGCGTCTAATTTCTTCGTATAGTCCTGTTCCTGTTGGTATTGCATAAGGAACACCTCGATATCATGGATCGCAATGCGATTGTTTCTTGTTTAAGAGTTTAGAGTTCAGAGTTTAGAGTTGAGTGAATAGCCAGATCATCTAAACTCTTAACTCTCAACTCTTAACTCTTCTTGCTTCAGCTCCTCCTCCAGCGCGGCCTGGATGCGGTACACGCGCCGGTAGAGGCCATGAGCTGCTCGTGCGTGCCCTGCTGGGCGATCACGCCGTCCTCGAGCACGAGGATCAGATCGGCGTCCGCCAGCGTGGTCAGCCGGTGGGAGATGATGAACGTCGTCGGCACGCGCCCGCTGGCGCCGCGGCCCTTCGCAAGGGCCTCGCGGATGGCCCGGTCGGTCTCGGTATCCACGGCGGACAGCGAGTCGTCCAGGATCAGTATGTCGTTGTCGCGCAGCAGCGTCCGCGCGATGGCGACGCGCTGCTTCTGCCCGCCGGAGAGCGTCACGCCGCGCTCGCCGACCATCGTGTCGTAGCCCTCCTTGAACTGGGCGATGAACCCGTCGGAGTGCGTGACGGCGGCCACGCGCTCGATCTCGTCCATCGGCGCGTCCTCGCGGGTGATGGCGAGGTTGTCCCGGATGGAGCGCGAGTAGAGAAACGGCTCCTGCAGTACGTAGCCCACGCGGCTTCTCAGGTACTTCTTTTCGATGGTGCGGATGTCGCGCCCGCCGATCATGATCTCGCCGCCGGACACGTCGTACAGCCGCTGCAGCAGGTTCATCATCGTGCTCTTGCCGCTGCCCGTCGCGCCCAGTATGGCGATCGTCTGGCCGGCCTTCGCGGTGAAGCTCACGTCCTTCAGGATCGGCTGCTTGCCGTCGTAGTGGAAGGAAACGTGCCTGAACTCGATGTCCTCCCGGAGCGGCGCTTCGCCCGCGCCGAGCGTGTCGTCCTCCGGCTTCGCGTCCAGTATTTCGTACACGCGGCGCATGGCCACCATGGACTTGCCCAGGTCCTGCAGTATGCGGCCCAGCTGGCGGATGGGCCAGATGAGCATGGAGATGTAGCTGACGAACGTCAGCACGTTGCCGGTCGTGATCTCGCCGCGCACGGCGAACAGTATGCCGAACAGCAGCGTCATGCCGGTCTGCAGCATGCTGAGCATGTCCGAGCAGGACCAGTAGACGGCCATCACGCGGCTGATGCGCAGGCTCTTGTCGTGCACGGCGTCGGCGCGCGCGGCAAAGCGGTCGCTCTCGTAGCGCTGCCGTCCGAACGCGCGCACCACGCGCACGCCGGTCAGGCTCTCCTGCAGCATCGCGCTCAGCTGGCCGTCGGCCTCGTCCGCCTCCATGAACAGCTTTTGCACCCAGTGGAAGAACCAGAAGGCGAGGCCGAACAGCGCGGGGATCAGGATCAGCGAGATCAGCGTCAGCTTCACGTGGATGGACAGCATGAGCGTCAGCGCCAGCGCCACCATGATCACGGTGCGGAAGATCTCGATCACCTGGCTGGCCAGGAAGCGGCGCACGGTCTCGACGTCGGTGGTGCAGCGCTGGATCAAATCGCCGGTCTGGGCCTTGACGTGGTAGTCGTAGTCCATGGCCAGCAGGTGGGCGTAGAGGCGCTCGCGCATGCGTTCGGCGATCGACTCGCTGGCCTCGGCGCTCCACTTGCCGCGCAGGTATTGGAAAAGCCCGCCCAACAGGCTGACGGCCACCAGCATCACGGCCACGATCCAGATGTGCCGCGCGAGGTATGCCGCGCCGCCGCGCGCGTCAAAGAAGCCCGCCAGGAACCCCGGCAGGTTCACGGGCTTGTCGCCCGCGCCGTTCAGCGTATCGGTCACGGCGTCCACCGCGCCGGCGATCAACAGCGGCGTGATGAAGCCCGCCAGCACGCTGACGGCCACGGAGAACACGCTGCCCAGGTATTTGAGGCCGCTGCCCTTCATGAATTCTCCGAACCGACGGAGCACGCCGCGCTCCGCGGGGGATTGAATGGTATCGTACATGGAAAACCTCCGTAGACGGTCGAAAACACGCATAAAAAACGCCGGACACCTGCGTGTCCGGCGGGATACGGCCCATTGATCCTAGGCAGAATAACCCCCATGACGGCAGGCGAAAACGAGCTTCGCGGTCCATACATTGCGCAGCTTCACATTGGCCACCTCCGTTTCATCGGTTTCGGCGCTTGGGCGCCGTTAGAAGTCAGTATACTGGAAAGAGACACCGTTGTCAATCCGTTTGTGTGACATAACAAAAATTTATCGATCGTCTCATGAAAACGGTTTTTTATTCCAAAACTTTGCGCAAACGAATCGAACTTGACAAACTTATGACATAATATTACAATATTATTGTAACGACCGAAATACGCAAACCCCTGGGAGGAAGAAACATGCGACCGATGAAGATGTTGGCGCTTTTCATGGCGCTTTGCCTGACGACAATGATGTGTCCCGGACTGTCGGCGCTGGCCGCCTCTACGGCTTACAGCAACGACACCGTGTATACGCTCAACGGCGTGCAGATCAGCGCCACGATGGTGGGGGAGACCGGCGCGGGCAACTGCTGGAAGTGGGCCCAGAGCATCTACAAGCTGGCCTGGGGCTGCAACTTCAGCGAGAACTTCAAGGGCAACGATTCCACGGGCCTGAACCTGCTGGCCAACCTGACCGACGCCCAGCGCACGCTGACCGCGTCGCACCTGCGCGCCTTCATCATGCAGACCGTCCCCGGCGCGACGATCCGCGTTTGCGCCTGCTCCAGCGAGTGCTCCAGCTTCAACAACGACGGCCTGTCCTGCGGCCACAAGGGCCACAGCCTGATCGTGGCCGACAGGAACAACGACGGCGTGGTGATGATGGACAACGCCAGCCAGCACACCCGCTACTACACCTGGCAGGGCTTCTGCGATTCGTGGAAGGGCTACACCTACGTCAAGTACATCAAGTGGCCCGGCGCGCAGCCGCTGGCCGCCAACTCCATCCCGGCCGACGGCGGCACCGTGGCCGTCACCGGCGTGAGCCTGAGCCAGTCGAGCCTGACGATGAACGTGGGCGACACCGCGACCCTGACGGCGGCCGTCGCCCCCGAGAACGCCACCGTTTCCAGCGTGGAATGGGCCAGCAGCGACGCCTCCGTGGCGTCCGTGTCCAATGGCGCGGTCACCGCGCTGAAGGCCGGCACGGCCACCATCGGCGTAAAGACCGTCGACGGCGGCTTCACCGCCACCTGCGCCGTGACGGTCCTGAAGCCCGTCCAGAAGAAGGCTCTGACCAGGACCGGCGGCAACGGCACCGTGGTGCTGGGCCTGGGCGAACAGCTGCAATTGACGGCCGACTTCGCCGTCAGCAAGGGCTGGACCCTGAAGGGCGTGAAGTCGTCGAAGGCCGGCGTCGCCACGATCAGCGATGCCGGGCTCGTCACCGCGGTGGGCGTGGGCAAGACCAAGGTCACCGTGACGACCCAGAACAGGAAGAAGGCCACGCTGACGATCAGGGTGGTGGACCCCTCCGTGCCCGCGAGCGTCGCGCTGAACCGCACCGGCACCATCAAGCTGAAGGTGGGCGAGAGCGTGCAGCTGCAGGCCGCCATACTGCCCACCACCGCCACCACCACCTTCACCTGGGCCACGTCCAAGGCCAGGATCGCCACCGTGGACGCCAACGGCACCGTCACCGCCCTGAAGAAGGGCAGTTGCAAGATCGCCGTGCGCACCGCTAATGGCAAGATCGCGAAGGTGAAGATCAAGGTCGTGAAGTAAAGGATAAGGAAAGAGGACCAGATTGCCACGTCGCCCCGATGGGGCTCCTCGCTATGACGAACAACGAAGCGCGGACGAACAACGTCATTGCGAGGAGCGAAGCGACGTGGCAATCTGGTCTTCTCGCATGAATACAACCATCTCGCCCTTGCGCTTTTCCTCCGATGTTGGTATAATGATTAGGAAAACGGAACGTTTTCCGGGTCGGCGGGCTTCGGAGGGCAGCACGCCGACAATCATGGTATAATAGTCAGGTAAAGCAATCCAACACCCACAGGAGGTTCCCATGCCGCTTGAAATTGTGAGAAACGACATCACCCGCATGGCGGTGGACGCCATCGTGAACGCCGCGAACGAGACGCTGCTGGGCGGGGGCGGCGTGGACGGCGCGATCCACCGCGCCGCGGGTCCGAGGCTGCTGGAGGAATGCCGCACGCTGAACGGCTGCGAGACGGGCCAGGCCAAGATCACCCGCGGCTACGACCTGCCCTGCCAGTACGTGATCCACACCGTCGGCCCCGTCTGGAAGGGCGGCGAGCACGGCGAGCGCGTGCTGCTGGCGTCCTGCTATAAAAACGCGCTGGCGCTGGCGAAGGAGTACCGCTGCGAGACGGTGGCCTTCCCGCTGATCTCCGCCGGGGTCTACGGCTATCCCAAGGCCGAGGCCATGCAGGTGGCGGTGGACGAGATCAGCCGCTTCCTGCTGGATAACGACATGACGGTGTACATCGTCGTGTTCACGCGCGACAGCGTGGACATGGCCGGCAAGCTGTTCAAGGAGGTCGTCGCCTACATCGACGACGTGTACGTCGCCGAGCACTACGAGGCGGACCGCGAGGCGCGCCGCAGCGCCCGCGTGGACCGCGCCCCGGCAAACGGCCTGTTCCGCCGCCCGCACCGCGAGGACACCGCCCGCAACGAGACGATCTTCGCCGATTCCGCCATGGCGGCCCCCGCGCCGAAGGCCAGCCTCGACGAGATGCTTGCGCATGTGGACGAGTCGTTTTCGCAGATGCTTCTGCGCAAGATCGACGAGAAGGGCATCACCGACGCCGAGTGCTACAAGCGCGCGAACGTTGATCGCCGGCTGTTCAACAAGATCAAGAACAACCCGTCCTATCGGCCCGGCAAGCAGACCGCGCTGGCGTTCGCCATCGCGCTGGAGCTGTCGATGCGCGAGACGACGGAGCTGCTGAGGAAGGCGGGCTACGCGCTCTCGCACAGCAACAAGGAAGACATCGTGGTCGAGTACTGCATCATGACCGGCAACTATGACCTCATCGAGATCAACCAGGTGCTCTTTAGACTCGATCTGCAACCGCTGGGATACTGACATTTGTCGCCTCACAGGCGACCTTTGCGCCCCAAAAAACCTCCTATAATGTCCGTGTAAGCCAGAACACGCGCGACATCATAAGGAGGTTTTTTCAATGAACGACAACCTGACCGAGCTGGTATTCATACTGGACAGAAGCGGCTCCATGGCGGGGCTGGAGGCGGACACGATCGGCGGCTTCAACGCCATGCTGAACAGGCAGCGCGGCGAACCGGGCCGGGCGCTGGTGTCCACGGTGCTGTTTGACTCGCAGATCGACGTGATCCACGACCGCGTGGACATCAAAGACGTAAAGCCGCTGACGGGGAAGGAGTACTTCGTGCGCGGCTGCACGGCGCTGATGGATGCCGTCGGCGGGGCGATCCACCACATCGGCAACGTGCACAAGTATGCCCGCGACGAGGACGTGCCCGCCCGCACGCTGTTCGTGATCACCACCGACGGCATGGAGAACGCCAGCCGCCGCTACGATGCCGCGCGCGTGAAGGCCATGATCGAGCGCGAGAAGGCGAAGCACGGCTGGGAGTTCCTCTTCCTGGGCGCGAACATCGACGCGGCCGAGACGGCCCGCGGCTTCGGCATCGACGAGAGCCGCGCCGCGAACTACTGCGCCGACGCCGAGGGGACCCGCCTGAACTACGAGGTGGTCGCCGAGGCCATCAGCCAGGTGCGCGCCTGCCGCCCGCTCGCCGCGAACTGGAAGGAGCGCATCGATCGGGACTACCGGAGCCGCCGGTGATATGTAAAGAATCATTTGATACAGTGTTAATATTTTAGACATCAACTGTCCACATCTGTGCGGTAAACTGTATCTTAGGGAAATGTGAAGCGCGGCGCGCGGTCGCGTCCGCACAGAAGGAGTGAGAGATATGTTTTGTCCGAATTGCGGCACGCAGCTGGCCAGCGGCGTGAACTTCTGCCCGAACTGCGGCACGAAGGTCGTCGCCGTGGCGACGAACGACCTCGACAACCGGGTGATGCTGCTGTCGCTGGGCAACTGCGCCCGGACGACGGCGGCGGCGCTGCTGCAGCAGATCTGCGGCTACAGCGTCGAAGAGGCGCTGCTGATCGTGGACAACGCGCCCATCGTGATCGCCCGCGGCCTCAACGACGCCCAGGCGCGCTTCCTGGCGCAGGCGCTGGCGGAGTACGGGCTGGAGGTCTCTGTGTACGACGGCAACGGCTGGCGCGACTGGGAGTCCGACAGCGGTTCCGTGTGGGATGCGGCAGGTGATCTGATCAACAGCGTCGCCACGGCGCTGGGCCTGATGACGGTCAGCAACCGCATCAGCCGCGACATGATGCATCGCATGGACTATCCGTATCGCTTCAGCGGCACGCGCCCGCCGGTGTATCGGCTGCACAACACGCTGCGCGCCGCGCCGCCGCGCCGGGTCGCGCCCGTGCGCCCGCCGG
>CACYET010000106.1 GCA_902773515.1 uncultured Eubacteriales bacterium
AGGGACAGTGTTGCTGGTACAAAACCTCTCATTAACATTGGCGAGGGTATACCAACCTCCCTCCGGGGAGAGTAATTAACATTATGTTGTAACAGGAAGGAGACGTAAATGGTTTACGTGCTGAACATTAACGGACAACCCATAAGCCCCACGAAGAACCATGCAAAAGTGCGTGTCCTTCTGAAAATCGGGCAGGCACGGGTTGTCAGGCGCTGTCCCTTCACGGTACAGCTTAACTACGAAACCGGCGATTATGCACAGCCAGTAACTCTTGGAGTAGATGCAGGCAGCAAGCATATCGGCTTTACAGCTGTCGTCGTCAACGAAATCCCCGGCCAGAAATACGACGTCAGGCTGCTCTGCCTGGATGCGTTCCATCTCCCGGGCGAAGCTGTCGCCGTCCAGCGTGATGACGGCGCTGCCGGGCTTTTTGCCGGTCACCAGCCCCGCGGCGTCCACCGTCGCGATCTTCGCGTCCGACGAGGCGAGCACGCCGCCCACGTCCTGCGGCAGCGCGCCGCTCAGAAGCGTCAGCTGCGCCTTCTCCTTCGCGCCCAGCGTCAGGCTGCCGACGGCCAGCACCGGGTCGCCGGGAGCGCTGACCATCGCGTCGGGATCGGGGACGGGCTCCGGCTCCGGCTCCAGCGCGGGCGCCGCCACCGCCGCGTCCGGGTCGGCCTCGACGACAACATCCGCCGCGGGGGCAGCTTCCTCGGGAACGGCCTCGACGGGAGTGGGCTCCTCGGGAGCAGGCTCGACAGGGACGCCCTCGACTGGAGTGAGCTCCTCAGGTTCCTCCGCCGACAGCGTGATTTCCCCCTGTTCTACTACGATACCCTCTTCCGGCTCCGCGGCCTCGGCGGGGGCGTCTTCCGCGGAGACAGTCTCGACGAAAGCGGCCTCGGCGGGGATGATTTCCACGGGCGCGAGGTCCTCCGCCGCGGCCGCGGCCACGCAGAGCAGCAGCGCCAGGAGCAGCGCCAGGAGGCGTTTGAGATGCGTCGTCACGATGAGGCCCTCCTTTGGGGATCGGTCGATCGGTTCAAAAACAATCCGCAGGGGCGGCGCAACGCCCGCCCCCCGGCAGTGCCGGGTTCCATCTGCTGCCGCACGGTATCGCGATATGTGGCGGTCAGAAAAGGGCGGGCGGCGCATCGCCGCCCCTACGGATGTTTGTGTTTCTCTTGTCTTAGATCTGCGGCTCGGCGTCGTTCTCCAGCGCCACGTTCTCCACGCTGCGGATCGCCCAGCGCGCGATGACGATGGTGTTCTGCAGGGAGCCCATGGTCAGGGTCACGGTGTCGTCCTTCAGCGCGGCGATGGTGCCGTACAGGCCGCCGATCGTGCAGATGCGGTCGCCCACCTTCAGCGCGGCCAGCATGTTCTTCACCTGCTTGTCCTTCTTGCGCTGCGGGCGGATGAGCAGGAAGTAGAAGATCGCGACCATGGCCGCCATCATCACGATGGTCATGATCATGTCCCCGCCGCCCGTGGCGCGGGCCGTCGTGGTGCCGGCATCGGCAGCGGTGGTGGTGGCGTCGGCAGCGGTAACGGCCACGGCCTCGCCGGCCTCGGCCAGAAGATTCATCCAGTTCATCATCGTTCATATCTCCTTTGCATACTGATGGATACTGTACCTATTATAACCGAGCTTGTCAATAATTACAACTTTTCAGCGAAATCTTTACGTTGGACGGGGACGACCTCATCCGCCCGCTGCGCGGGCACCTGACGCTGACGCTAGGCCTTCGGCCCCCTAAAGGGGAAGGCTTTTGGATGCGCGGCAGCCGCCATCAACTCCTCACTCCTCACTCCTAACTCCTCACTCTTCTCTCACCAGTTTCCCCGCCCGTGGCGGGCGTAGAAATCGTTGGCCCAGTCGAGCAGCGCGTCGTTTTCGATGGCGGCGCGCATCTCGGCCATCATGTGGGTGAGGAAGTAGATGTTGTGGATGCTGTTCAGGCGCAGGGCGAGGATCTCCCCCGCCTTGAACAGGTGGCGGATGTAGGCGCGGGTGTAGTTCCTGCAGGCGTAGCAGTCGCAGTCGGGGTCGAGAGGCGTGAAGTCCTCGGCGTACTTCGCGTTGCGCACCACCAGCCGCCCGTCATGGGTGAACACGGTGCCGTTGCGGGCCACGCGCGTGGCCAGCACGCAGTCGAACATGTCCACGCCGCGCAGCACGCCCTCGATCAGGCAGTCCGGCGAGCCGACGCCCATCAGGTAGCGCGGCCGGTCCTGCGGCATGAAGGGCATCATCTTGTCCAGCATGTCGTACATGATCTCCTTCGGCTCGCCCACGGAGAGCCCGCCGATGCCAAAGCCCGGCAGGTCCAGCTTCGCCATCTCCTTGGCGCACTCGATGCGCAGGTCGCTGTAGAACGCGCCCTGCACGATGCCGAAGAGCGCCTGGTGCTCGTGCGTCCAGGCCTTCATGCAGCGCTCCAGCCAGCGGATCGTGCGATACATGGCGTCCTTTGCGCGGGCGTAGTCGCAGGGATAGGCCGAGCACTCGTCGAACTGCATCATGATGTCCGAGCCGAGCGCCTGCTGGATGGCGATGGACTCCTCCGGCCCGATAAACATCTTCGAGCCGTCCAGGTGGCTGCGGAACTGCACGCCGCGCTCCTCCACCTTCCTCAGGTCCGCCAGCGAGAACACCTGGAACCCGCCGCTGTCGGTGAGGATGGGGCGATCCCAGTGCATGAATGTGTGCAGGCCGCCCGCCTTCTCCACCAGCGCCTCGCCGGGGCGCAGGTGCAGGTGGTAGGTGTTGGAGAGTATGATCTGCGCGTCGCAGTCCTTCAGCTCCTCCGGCGTCATCGTCTTGACGCTGGCCTGGGTGCCCACCGGCATGAACACCGGCGTCTCGATCACGCCGTGGGGCGTGTGCAGTCGCCCGCGCCGCGCGCCGGTCTGCTTGCAGGTGTGGATCAGCTCAAATTCAAAGGGCTTGGACATGGTGACCTCCACATAGTCGTACTGTAGGGGCGGCGTTGCGCCGCCCGCCATTCGCGAAGCGCAACCGGGCAGGGAAATCGACCTCATCCGGCGCTTACGGTACCGCGCCTCAATCCGCAGGATTGAGCCGTCGGTAGTTCGGCTTTCAGCCGAACCAGCTTTGCCAAGGGCAAAGCTGCCTTGCGCCACCTTCCCCAGGGGGGAAGGCATGAAGCGGGGCGGCCCATGGCCGCCCCTGCATGAGTATAAATCGATATGTTCCGTTTACGCCATCTGTCTGCGGCGCAGCAGCACCGCCAGCAGCGCGCCGCAAGCCGCGATGCCCGCGATGGCGACGCCCACGGGCAGCGAGCCGTCGCCCGCCTGGGGCACCTCGTCCTCCAGCACGCGGGCGGCCACATCCATGCTCACCACCATGCTGCCGTTCTCGTCGAAGGCATCCAGGCGGTAGACGCCGGTGTGCTCGGGCTGGGCGTTGACGATGTTGTAGACCTTCTGGTCCGCCCCGTCGATGGGCGCGTCGTTGAAGTACCACTGGTAGGACGCGGGCGCGACGCCGTCGATGTTCACCTCGATGGACAGATCCTCGCCGGCCTTGACCACCGCGTTCTGCGTCATCCGCGATACGCGCATCAACACCGTCGTGGAAATCGTCCCCTCTGCGACGGCACAGGCAGAGGCGACCAGCACGATGGCGATCAACGCCACGGCCAGCTGAATCCAGCGCTTCCTCATGCCGTATTCCTCCAGTTCCCCATTGGCATTCGTAATTACTTATATTTTATCCCTTCACTGTCCATTTTTCAATAGAATTCTTTATTTATGCACACATTCATCTAATTTCAGTCATATATATTCACTTATGTTCACTTTGTATTTATAATTATGCAATATTTGGAAATCTTATCGCAATATATGTCTCAAGTTGGAAACAAGTCTCGTTTTGCTTTACATCCGAGCCGCGCCGGTGGTATAATGGAAGCAATGATCTTGCGGGAGGTGCGGCATGGGCAGTGTGTTGTTGCTGGTCGGATACCTGCTGTGCGGCGCGGCGCTGATGGACGCGCTGCTGCCGGGCCGCACGCGGCTGACGCGGCTCTGGCTGGGGCTCTGCGCGGGCCTGATCGAGATGATGTGGCTGCCCACGCTGCTCGCGTTCGCGATGCGGTTCACGCTGCCGGCGCAGCTGATCGGCCTGGGCGTCGCAATCGGATTGGCCGCCCTCGCGCAGATGAAGACCCGCGCCGCTGTCCGCAACAAGCGCTGGACGGACATGCCCGCGTGGCTACCGATCGCGCTGGTCGTGCCGCTGACGCTGCTGAGCGCCTACCTGCAATACACGCACGTGCTTCGCGAGGCCGGCGGCGCGCTGTACGTGGGCCAGTCCACCTACGGCGACCTGTGCCTGCACCTGGGCATCGCCACCAGCCTGCGGGGCGCGGCCTATCCCCCCACCTACTCGCTGCTGCCCGGGGCGCTGCTGGGCTATCCGTTCCTGGGCGACAGCCTGGTGACCTCGATGCTGCTCTGCGGCGGCTCGCTGAGGCTGTCGTTCATCCTCTCAGGCGTGCTGATGATGGCGCTGGTGTACCTCGGCTTCGTGATCTTCTGCTGGGACCTGACGCAGAGCCGCGCCGCCACCGTCGTGGCGTTCGTGCTGATGTTCGTCAACGGCGGGCTCGGCTTCATCTACGCGCTGGACGGCATCGGCAAGGACGCCACTGCGTTCAGAGAGATCTTCACCGGCTTCTACCGCACGCCCACCAACCAGCCAGACCTGAACCTGCGCTGGGTGAACGTGCTGTGCGACATGATGATCCCCCAGCGCACGCTGCTGGCGGGCTGGATGGCGCTGATCCCGGCGCTGTGGATGCTGGCGACGGCCGCGCGCGAAGAAGACGCGCGCCCGTTCGCGATCCTCGGCGTCTGGGCCGGGGCCATGCCGATGATCCACACGCACTCGTTCCTCGCGCTGGGGCTCGTCAGCGCCGGGGCGATGGCCTACTGCCTGTTCCACGCGCCGAAGTCCCGCCGCCGGGGCACGCTGACGCGCTTTTTGCTCTACGGCAAGATCGCCGTGGCGCTGGCGCTGCCGCAGCTTTTGACCTGGTCCGTCCCGCAGACGGTGAAGGGCGGCGCGCTGAAGTTCCGCTTCAACTGGGTCAACAACAAGGGCGACGGCAGCCTGATCGACGGCTACTGCTGGTTCTGGATCAAGAACGTGGGCCTGATCTGGCTGATGATGGTCCCGGCGGCGCTGTGCGGACGTCGCGGGCAGGCGAAGGGCGTCGACGCGCGGCGTCAGGCCGCCTTCCGCATGCTGGGGCTCGGCGCGCTGGCGGTGTACGTCGTGGCGGAGCTTGTCCAGTTCCAGCCCAACGAGTACGACAACAACAAGCTGTTCTACGTGGCCTACATGGCCATGATGCCCGCGATGGGCTGGTTCCTCGTCACGCTGTTCAATCGGTTGAAAGGCGTGCCCGGGCGGGCGCTGCTGGCGGCGGCGTTCCTGCTCGCCTCCACGCTCTCCGGCGCACTGACGATCGGGCGCGAGGTCGTTTCCGAGTACCAGCTGTTCAGCCCGGGCGAGGTCGGCGCGGCGCGGTACGCCGATGAAAACACCCCGCCGGACGCCGTGTTCCTCACCGGCACGCAGCACAAGAACCCGATCGCCGCGCTGGCCGGGCGCAGCATCGTGTGCGGCACGCCCAGCTACCTGTTCTTCCACGGCATCGACTACTCCGCGCAGTACCTCGACCTGGCCCGCATGCTGGAGTTCCCCGGCGACAGCGCGGAGCTGTTCGAGAAGTACGGCGTGGGCTACGCCTTCATCTCGAGCTACGAGCGCACCGACTTCGCCGTGGACGAGGAATGGTTCAGGGCCAACGGTGAGCTGGTCTACGCGCAGGGCGACGTGTGCCTCTACGCGCTCGGCGGCGTTCATCGGAACTCCACGGAATCTTAGCGGGTTTGCTATTGTTTTTTGGCCGGAATTGTTTTAGAATATATGTGGATAGATATGATACAAAACCACCCAAGCGGAGGACATGGCATGGGAAACCGAAAGATCGGAGCGCTGGCGCTGATGGCGGCGGGCACGTGCCTGCTGCTTTCGGGCTGCGGAACGATTGACGAGGACTTCCTGAACACCGAGGCCGACACCTCGGTGCAGATCAACGTGCCCTACGCCACCGCCACCCCCCTGCCGGAGCGCATGAACGCCCCGGAGGCCATCGTGATCGACCCCGACGGCAACGTCACGCTGAACGACGCGTCCGTCATCGAGGGCGACTTCCAGTCCGCCCGCGAGCAGGTGGAGCACACGGAGTACCGCAGCCTGAGCCTGGGCAACACGGGCATCGCCGTGCAGGCGC
>CACYET010000107.1 GCA_902773515.1 uncultured Eubacteriales bacterium
GAAGTTCGCCCTCTTCGTCAATGCAAACAAGGCGGTCAATTCGCCCGCGCTCCAGACGCGCACCGGGCCACAGCACCGCGCGCTTCACGCTGGCGCCCTCGCCGACGACGCAGTCCGGCCCGATCACGCTGTACGGGCCCACGTAGGCCCCGGCCAGCACCCGGGCCCCCGGCCCGATCAGGCACGGCCCCTCCAGCACGGCGGCGCGGTCCACGCGGGCCCCGGGCATCTGCACCACGCGCCCGGACCTCGGCGCGAGCCCCTCCACGCGGATGCGGCCCTCCATCGCGTCGGCGTGCGCGGCGAGGTAGGCCCGCACGTCGCCGATGTCGCACCAGTAGCCGTCCATCACGTAGCCGTACACCGGCAGCCCTGCCTTCACCAGCGCGGGGAACAGGTCGTGGCCGAAGTCGCAGGGGCGGCCGTCGGGGATGCGGTCGAGAATCTCCGGTTCGAGGATGTAGATGCCGGTGTTCACCGTGTCGGACACCACCTCGCTCCAGTCCGGCTTCTCGTGGAACGACTTTACGCGCCCGTCCGGCCCGGCCAGCACCACGCCGTAGTCCAGCGGGTTGTCCGCGCGCTTGAGCACCAGCGTGGCCAGCGCGCCCTTTTTGCGGTGGAAGGCCGTGGCGGCGGCGAGGTCCAGGTCGGTGATGCCGTCGCCGGAGAGCACCGCAAAGGTCTCGTCCAGGAATCCCGCGGCCTGCTTCACGCCGCCCGCCGTGCCCAGCGGCGTCTTTTCGATGAAATAGCGCAGGTCCACGCCAAAGGCGTCGCCGCCCTCGAAGAAATCCATGACGGCGTCGGGCAGGTAGCCCAGCGTGGCCGCGATCTGGGTGACGCCGTGCCGCTTCAACAGCGCCAGCGCGTATTGCATCACGGGGCGGTTCATCAGCTGAATCATCGGCTTGGGGCAGTCGCAGGTCAGCGGCCGCAGCCGCGTGCCCTCGCCGCCCGCCATGATGATCGCCTTCATGCGTCTGTCACATCCTTCATGACATTATATGCGTGGAAGCATAATCTATTATTCCCCGCGGCGCGGGATTCATGCAGGCGGCGGCGCGCGGCGCTGGATATGTTTACCAGCGCGGTGGTTTTATTTCGCCGGGCGTCGGTTTGTGGTTGACGGAACGGTCAAAAAAGAGTATACTGTATCTGATAGGTGTCTGCTCGAACCCGCGACGGGTGCGGCTGCGCCGGAACTTACATACAAAGGGGGATACCTGAATGATGAAACGGATCCTGGCGTGTGCGCTGATCCTCGCCTGCCTGCTGACGGCCTTTGTGGTGGCGCAGGGCGAATCTCTGACCATGAAAGTCATCAAGTGCAAGCAGCACGTGAACATCCGCGAATATCCCAGCACCGATTACACCATCGTTGGCCAGGCTCCGCTTGGCGCGGTGATCGAGGGTTGCGAGAAGTCCTCGAAGAACCCAGAGTGGTATGCTGTGCAATACAACGGTGTCGCGGGCTACATCCGCGGCGATTTCCTGGAGCCCGTCGAGGCCGCGCCGGTCGAAGCGCCCGTCGAGGCGCCCGTGCCTGCCGACGCGCCGATGCCCGGAGACCAGGTCGAGCCCGAGGAGACGCCCCTGCCGGACGCCGCTTCCGCCGAAGTGCCGGAGTACAACCCGGCCGAGGAGTACATCGAAGCGCCGGACGCCTGGCCGACCGCCGAGAACGCGCCCATCACAAACATCTTCGAGGCCTCCGGCTATGACAACGACACCGTGGTCTTGGATGCGCCCGCCGGAAACGTGCACGTGACCGCCCGCCGCATCTACCAGGAGAACAGCGAATATCTGGCCCTGGCCGCGCTCGATGCCGCGGGCAGCCAGCTGTGGATGCTGAACACCGCGACCAGCGGCATCACCGAGCTCTCGCTGACCGACGCCTTTGTCGCCGGCACCGACACCCGCCCGCTGGTGATGCTGTACAACGCCGAGGTCGGCCTCTGGGCCATCGAGCCCGAGACCGGCGTCATTCGCTGGTTCCTGAGCAGGGATACCATCATCCTGGGCGCGAATATCAGCCACGCGGTGGTGCCCGGCAGCGGCATCCTGTACATCGGCGGCTACTACGGCCCCGACCCGGTGGCCATCGACGCCAACGGCATCGTGCTGTGGCAGGCCAACTCCGGCCGCGACGACATCTACTGGCTCTGCAAGATCGATGCGACCAGCGACGGCCTGGTGTGCGCCTACGGCACGCTGGGCGAGCAGGGCATCCCCGGCACCGTGATCTACGACTACAACGGCGCCGTGAAGGAGATCGTGAA
Source organism: uncultured Eubacteriales bacterium (assembly GCA_902773515.1). Classification (GTDB taxonomy): domain Bacteria; phylum Bacillota; class Clostridia; order Christensenellales; family Aristaeellaceae; genus UBA2862. Next base: position 2,283 of record CACYET010000107.1, read on the forward strand.
CGAATAAACGGACAGATGGACACAGAGGGGCCGCCGCGCGATTGCGCGGCGGCCTCGTTTTCATGTATGTAGGGGCGGCGTTGCGCCGCCCGCCTGTCCGAAAGATCCTTCGACTACGCCGCGATTGCGGCTTCGCTCAGGATGACAGGTTTGCGGTTTCCGCGTCGTTGTCATCCTGAACGAAGTGATTGCCGAAGGCCTGGCAGAGGCGTCAAGGATCTTATCCTTTACGCCTCTCCTTCGCCTGCGTCGTCCGCGGGCAGGACGGCCTTCCAGGGCGCATCCTCCGGCTCCTTGTTCGGCACGAACTGCGTCTCCACGGCGCTCTTACGGTCCTTGCCCTCCATGAAGGCCAGGAACTCGGCGCGGTCGATCTTCTCCTTGTCGATCAGGATCTTCGCCAGGCCGTGCAGCTGGTCGATGTGCTCGGACAGTATCTTCTCCGCGCGGTCGTAGGCCTCCTGCAGCAGCTTGTGCACCTCAGTGTCGATGTCGGTGTTCACCAGCTCCGAGAAGCCGGAGTTCTGCTGGGTGAAGCTCTTGCCAAGGAACACCTCGTGCTCCGTGCCCAGGTAGACCGGGCCCAGCTTGCTGCTCATGCCGTACTCGGTGACCATGCTGCGGGCGATCTCCGTGGCGGACTTGATGTCGCTGGACGCGCCGGTGGTGATGTCGCCGAAGATCAGCGCCTCGGCCACGCGGCCGCCCATCGCGCTGGCCATCTGGGCCTTCATGCGCGCGGTGGTCACGTAGTGGAACTCCTCCTGCGGCAGATACATCGTGAAGCCGCCGGCGGAGCCGCGCGGGATGGTGGTGATCTCGTGCACGTCGTCGCACTCGGGGATGTAGTGCGCCACGATGGCGTGGCCACCCTCGTGGTAGGCCACCAGCTTGCGGTCCATCTCCGTCACCTTGCGGCTCTTCTTCTCCGGGCCCGCCATCACGCGGGTGATGGCCTCCTCGATGGCATCCATGTGGATGGTGTCGCGGCCCTGGCGCGCCGTCAAGAGCGCGGCCTCGTTCATCACGTTCATCAGGTCCGCGCCGGTGAAGTAGGGCGTGCGGCGGGCCAGTACGGTCAGATCGACGTCCTCGCCCAGGGGCTTGCCCTTCGAGTGCACCTTCAGGATCTCCTCGCGGCCCTTCACGTCCGGGTAGTTGACCACGATGCGCCGGTCAAACCGGCCGGGGCGCAGCAGCGCCGGGTCGAGGATGTCCGAGCGGTTGGTGGCCGCCATGACGATCACGCCCTCGTTGTGCGTGAAGCCGTCCATCTCCACCAGCAGCTGGTTTAGCGTCTGCTCGCGCTCGTCGTGGCCGCCGCCCAGGCCTGCGCCGCGCTGGCGGCCCACCGCGTCGATCTCGTCGATGAACACGATGGCTGGGGCGTTCTTCTTGGCCTGGTCAAACAGGTCGCGCACGCGCGAAGCGCCCACGCCCACGAACATCTCCACGAAGTCCGAGCCGGAGATCGTGAAGAAGGGCACGCCGGCCTCGCCGGCCACGGCCCGCGCCAGCAGCGTCTTGCCCGTGCCGGGAGGGCCCACCAGCAATACGCCCGTGGGGATGCGCGCGCCGACCTTCGTGAAGCGCTGCGGGTTCTTCAGGAATTGCACGATCTCGCGCAGCTCCTCCTTCTCCTCGTCCGCGCCGGCCACGTCGTTGAACGTCACCTTGTTGGCGTTGGGGTCGGTGATGCGCGCGCGGGAGCGCCCGAAGCTCATCACGCCCTTGCCGCCGCCCGTCTGCTGGCGCATCATGAAGTACCACAGCAGGCCGAACAGCACGACCGTCACCAGCAGCGGCACCCATTCGATCCACCAGGCGGGCTGGGCCGGCAGCTTCGAGCTGATTTCGAAGTCATACTCCGTGGGGCTCACGGCGCGGCCGAGCACGGCGGCGTAGATGGCGTTCACGTCGCTGTAGAACTGCTCCTCGCTGGGGATGGTGCACTCCATGTCGTAGTTGCCCGTCAGCGCGCTGGAGGCCATGTTCTCCTCCGTCACGGCCATCAGGGTGCTGGACTGGATGACCACCTTGCCCAGCGTCTTGCCCTGGAGCTTCAGGGGCAGCGTCTCGCCCTGGCTGTGGCGCAGGTCGGCCTCCACCCATTCCAGCAGCGCGGAATAGCTGATCTTTTCAACGGTGGGCTGGCTGCCGTCGCTGAGCATGTGGACCATCAGCAGTATGACGGCCAGGATCAGCAGGTACATCAGCGGGCCCTGCAGGGCTTTTCTGGTCGGTTTCTTGTTCAAAACAGGGGTCCTCTCTTTCTGTAAAGGCGGTTTTTCGCCCTATCCGGGTCAGTTGTTTTCGTAGACTTCGCTCTTGAGCACGCCGATGTAGGGCAGGTTGCGATAGGCCTCGTTGTAGTCCAGCCCGTAGCCCACCACGAACGCGTCCGGCACCTCGAAGCCGTAGTAGTCCGACTTCAGCGTGATGCCCGGCGCGCGGCGGCTGGGCTTGTCCAGCAGCGTGCAGATCCTGATGGAGCTCGCGCCCCTCGCCGCCAGCATGCGGGTGAGGTAGGTGAGCGTGTAGCCGGAGTCGATGATGTCCTCCACGATGATCACGTGGCGGTTTTCGATGGAGTTGGACAGGTCCTTGCGGATCTCCACCTCGCCGCTGGACTTGGTGCGCTTGCCGTAGCTGGACACGGCCATGAAGTCCATCGACAGCTGGATGGGCATGGCGCGCAGCAGGTCGGTGTAGAACATGATCGCGCCCTTGAGGATGCAGACCATGACGGGGTTCTTGCCCCGGTAATCCCAGGCAATCTGGCGGCCCATTTCGTGCACGCGGGCCTGGATCTGTTCCTCGGAGAGCAATACCTTCGCGATGTCATTCTCCATGGCAATTTCCTCCGTTGTATGGGATGGTCTCAGGTGTGTATTCCAGACAGATCGCGCGTTCGCGGCCCGTCAGCTTCGCCTCCTCGGCGATGCAGCCGCCCACGACCCAGAGCACGCGGCTTCCCCTCGCCACCAGCGCCGTGACGTCGCGCAGCGGCCGGTCCACCTTGCGGTCGATGAACCAGTCCGACAGCAGCTTGTCGCCGCAGCCCAGCGGGCGGACGCGGTCGCCCGGCCTGCGCGTGCGCAGCACCGCGCCCTGAAGCGCGTCGGCGCTCAACGCCTGCCGGAAGGGATCTTCCCGGATGGGGACGGGCTCGCAGGGCGCGGCCCGGACGCTGCCGATTCCCGGAAGGCGCGTGACGCCGTCAAGGGCCAGTTCCGCGGGCGCGATTTCCGGCAGCCGCTTCGGGACAAAATAGAGCCGACGGCCCGCGCGCTCGGCGCAGCAAAAGCCGAGGTCGAGTTTGCCCTTCGCCGCGCCGCACAGCGCCTCCAGCGCGCCGATCTGCTCGAAGTCTACATCTCGCCGACACATCGCGCGCAGCGCGCGGCGCAGCACGGCGGGGTGGGGCGGGTCGGAGACGTCCAACCACGCATGGAACGGACCCGCGGCGCTCGCCCTGTCGAGGTAGCTTCGCGTCAGATCGGCGACGAGGTCGCTCTCGATCTGCGCCGACTGCGCGTAGCGGGCGGCGGCGCGCACAAACTGGGGATAGCATTTCTCCAATTCGGGGATCCCATGCAGCCGAAGCGCGTTGCGCGGCGTGTCGGGCACGCGGTTGGTGGCGTCCTCGCGCCACGGGAGCCCGCGCACTCGCAGGTATTCGACCAGCTCCGCCTTTCTCAGGCCCAGCAGCGGCCGGTACAGGTCGCCGGAGACGGCCCGCATGCCGCCGATGCCCTCCGGGCCCGCGCCGCGCGCCAGGTGCATCAGCACCGTCTCGGCCTGGTCGTCCATGTGGTGCGCGAGGGCGATGGCATCCGCGCGGACTTCGCCCTGGATGCGCCGGAGCGCCTCGTAGCGCAGCCGACGCGCGGCCGATTCCAGGCCCTCGCCCGAGCGCTCTGCCTCGGCGGGCACGTCCACGCGGACGGCGTGCAGCGGGATATCCAGCCGCGCGCAAAGCGCCTTGCAGAACGCGGCGTCCGCGGCGCTCTCGGGCCGGATGGCGTGGTCCACCGAACAGCGTCAGGCCGTATTCCTTGCGCGCATCCGCCAGCATCGCCGCCAGCGCCACGGAGTCCGCGCCGCCGGACAGCGCGATCAGCACGCGCTTGCCGCGCAGGGGCGCGAAGTCCGCCGCCAGGGCGTCGGATCGGATCGTCATACTATCCTCCATCATATCAAACACCATTATAATCGGTTTGAAAAAATATAGCAACCGATTTTGCTCCCGAAACGGCATAAATGCTGTAAAAAGAGTTTAAAATCATGGTATGCGGAAATGATTGGCAGCGGGAAAACGGCGGCGGGAAAGCGCGCCGGGCCGGGCGTTTTATGCCGGTGCGCGACAGGAATTCCCTGAAAGCGGGGCATTTGCCAGCATAGCGGATGGGCGGCGCGGCAAGATTAGCAGGTGCTTCGCGACGCGCTTCGGCGGCTGTATTGGCAATTTCTGACGGCGCGACGCGATCCAACAGGGGGAGAATAGGAGGCGTTTGA
>CACYET010000108.1 GCA_902773515.1 uncultured Eubacteriales bacterium
GGGTGGGGATGTACAGGCGCAGGTTCTCGTCCAGGAACGGCCAGCCAAGGTTGATGTGGTAGAGCAGCATCAGCGGCTCGTCCCGGTAGCTCTCGTTGGTGAAGGTGTCGGTGAGCGTGACGGTCTTCTGGCCGTACACCGTGTCGACGCTGCGGCGCAGCACCATGTTTTCGCCGAACAGCGCGGCCTCGCGCATCTCGCCCGAGGCGCGCAGGTGGTAGCCGTCCTCCGCCCAGAAGGCGTCCGCGCAGAGGTGCTCGGCGGGGGTGGTGCGCATGCGCCCGTGCATCGGATAGTCCGCGCCGTCCACGCTGCAGGGCGCGCAGATGCTCTCGACGCCGCAGGTGAAGAACATGCCGCCCATGATCGAGCGGATGGCCTCGGCCCCGGCGGTGTCGTAGGCGTTGCGGCCCTGCAGGCCGGGCTTGGACAGGAAGCTGAAGTTCACGCCCCTGTAGGAGAGCTCGCTCATGTCCAGGCACTTGTCCGCCATCAGCTTGTAGCACAGCGGGCCGTTCTTGACCTCGTAGGCCTTCAGCCCCGCGCTGCGCCCCTCGGCATAGGTCAGCGGGCGGATGTAGGCCGCCTGCTGCATGGAGCCCATGTATCTCATCATATCATTCTTATTCATATCATTCAAGATTCGCGTGGTACTGCCACAGCGCCTTCATGTCCAGGTTCCTCTCCTCAATGATCATCTTCGCTAGCACGTCGCCCAGCAGCAGCACGCTCTGCTCGAACAGGCTCGTCATCGGCTGGCACGAGTCGATCTCGTCCTCCAGATACCACTTCGTGCGCACGGGCAGGCGGACCATGTAGTTCGCGATGTCCTTCATCTCGCTGTTGGGGTTCGAGCCGATGTGCACGATCGTGCAGTCCGCCGCGGCGCGCGCCTTCTTCGCGATGCCCAGCGGAAACAGCGAGCCGCCCGAGCCGGAGCCGACGATCAGCAGGTCGTCCTTCTTGATGGCGGGCTCGGTGATCTCCCCCACGTAGTGGGCCCTGATGCCCAGGTGCGCCAGGCGCTTGCAGACGCACTGCAGCGCCAGCATCACGCGCCCCACGCCCACGAAGAACACCTGATCGGCCCTCAGGATGTCGTCGCGCAGGCGCTCCAGCTGCGCGGGATCAACGCTCGCCAGCGTGCGCTCCAGCTCCGCCAGCACGTCTCCCCTCGCCCTCGCGTATTCTTCCGCAAACGTCATGTCGCTTCCCTCCGTTCATTCAACACTCGTTCCCTCAGCGCGTTGAGCCTGTCGAAGCTGCCGGGCAGGTCGTCCCGCTTCAGGCAGGTGCTCCCCGCGACGAAGATGTCCGCCGCGCCGCCGCCCCAGTCCTCGATGTTCTGCGGGCTGATGCGGCCGTCCAGCTCGATCTTCGTGTCCAGCCTGCGGCGCTCGATCATCTCGCGCAGCTCGCGGATCTTCCGGTCGGCGTAGGGCACCTGCTTCTCGCCCTTCATGAACGCGTAGCCGGGGTTGATCAGCATCAGCAGCACCGCGTCGCACTTCTCCAGCACGTACTCCAGCGCGCTCAGCGGCGTCGCGGGCTTCAGCGCCACGCCGGCGCGCACGCCCTTCGCGTGGATGCGGTTCAGCATGCCGTCGATGTGGGGCTGGGTCTCGGCGTGGAACACGATCTGCTGCACGCCGATGTCCAGCAGCTCGTCCACGAAGTAGTCCTGCTCGGTGACCATCACGTGGCAGTCGAACTCGAGGTTCGTCCTGGCCCGCAGCTGGCGCACGGTATCCAGCCCCAGCGGCATGCTCGGGCTGAAGTGTCCGTCGAGGATGTCCACGTGCAGAAGCCGCACGCCACAGTCCTCCAGCGCCCTCGCCTGGCGCTCCAGGTTGCACATGTCCAGGCAGATCAGCGAGGGCGAAAGGATGCACTTTTCATTCCATACGCTCATGGCCCGTCACCGCTCCCCCGCCAGGAAGGCTTCGATCTGGTCCCGCGTGGGGATGGACGCGATGGCGCCCTTGCTCTGCACGCAGATGCAGCCGGACACGTTGCCGTACTCCAGCGCGTCGCGCACGATCGCCTCGGTCAGGTCCGCGGCCTTCGCCACGCCCGACAGGCGCAGCTTCGCCAAAAACGCGCCCCAGAAGGCGTCGCCCGCGCCGGTGGCGTCCACGGCCTTCACCCTGCGGCCCGGCACGTCGAAGCTGCCGCCTTTAAAGAACGCCCGCGCGCCGTGCGCGCCGAGGGTCTCGATCGTCAGCGCCACGCCGTGCTTCTCCATCAGGGCCGGGATCGCGGCCTCGCCGCCCATCATCCCGACCTCCTCCTCGGAGATCTTCAGCAGGTCGACGTACGGCAGCACGTCCATCACCGCGCGCGTGCAGGCGTCGACGTCGTCGTTCCACATCAGGTTGCGGTAGTTCACGTCGAAGCTGACCAGCTTGCCCTTCTCGTGCGCCAGGCGCATCGCGCGCACCGTGGCCGCGGCCTCCGGCTGCGCCGACAGCGAGCAGGAGCCGGCGTGGACGATGGCGGAATCCGCGATGTCCGCCTCGCGCACGTCCGCCTCCGAGAGCATCATGTCCGCGCCGGGCTTGCGGGCGAAGGTGAAGCGGCGGTCGCCGTCCTCCGCCAGCGTCACGAACGCCATCGTGGTGACGGCCTCGCGGCACAGCTCGGGGCACGCGACGCGCACACCGTATTCCTTCAGCGTGTCCACCAGGAAGCGGCCGAAGTCGTCGTCGCCCACCTTGCAGCACATCGAGGCCTTCAGCCCGTTCTTGCTGACGGCAATGGCCACGTTGGCGGGCGCGCCGCCGGCCTTTCGGATGTAGCTGGCCGGTTCGCTGCCGGGAATGAAGTCGATCACCATTTCGCCGATGCTGTACAGATCCATCATGGTAACACCGTCCTTTCGCATACAGAATATCCGTCGTTTGCGACGGTCTCTCTCAAAGTTATTATATATGAATAAAGCGCCGTTCGTCAATAGGCATTTAACCTTCCGAAAACAGAAAAAGCAGGCTCCCCGCCACCCACGCTCGGATGGCAGGGAGCCCTTCCCCTGTCTTGTGCCCCGGCCCGCGCCGCCGCCAAGGCCGCCCACGATCATCAATCGTTCCTTTCGAATCCGTTGAACCACGCGCGTTCCGAAAAGGTCTTTTTCTTCGGCGCTGCAACCTCCGACAGCGCCTTTCCGACGGGGAGGATACACACCAGTTCATAGCCTTCCGGCACGTTCAGGATCTTCGCGATCCTGTCGCAGATCCGGTCCGTATCGGTGATGTGTCCCTCATACCAGCAGCTCTGATAGCCGAGCGCTGCGATCGCCAGCAGCATGTTTTCAATGGCCGCCGCGTAGTCCTGCGTCGCGAAGCATCTGTCGCGGTACGCGATGATCCGTCGGGACAGGACGCAGATCATGGCCGGCGCGGTTTCGGCCACCAGCGGATCGATGACAGCGTTTATCCGCTGCAGTATGGCCGGATCGTCCACCGCGATCAGGCTGGTCGTCTGCTTGTTGCACCCGGAAGGCGCCGCAAGCCCCGCCTCCAGTATCGTCACCAGATCCGCCCGCGCCACGCTCTCCGGGCTGTACTTTCCCCGATAGCTGCGGCGGCTCAGGATCACATCCGTCAGCGCGGGCGAAGCGTCCGGGGTTTCCGTCCGGGAACGCCGGCTCCCGGACAGCTTCTTCGACAGAAACAGCACCATATCGTCGTCGTTCGTGTAGACCGTATCATAGGGCGTACAGGGCTTGCCGCGATACCACACGCCGGAACCGTCCGGTATGTAGCCGCGCTTGACATACATCCGCTGCGCGCTGCCATAGCCGTTGTGAAGGCCTACGCCGAGCCAGACCGTGTCCGCGTACCGGGCGGCGATCTGCTCGGCGACATCCATCAGCCGGGTGCCGATTCCTCTGCGCCGGAACCGCTGCAGAACGCCGAAGTCGACGATCTCCGGCCAATCCGTTTCGGCGAACGGTCCCCCTTCCCGTTTCAGATAGACGTTGATGTACCCCGCAGGATATCCGTCATACTCCGCCGTCAGCGCGACGCATTTCCCTTCGGCCTGATCCTTCATCCTCATCCGGTACTTGGCGACATCCGCGTTCCAGCCCTGCGCGATCTCCTCATCCGTAAAGACCTGCGCGTCCGCGTCCTCCATGTTTCGGATGACCAGCTTCTCATCTTTAAACCAGATCATGCTATTTCTCCTTGTATACCGCTGTCCGGGGCGCTTCACGGCTGCGCATGCCCCGCGCCTCCCCTTGCGCCCTTCAGTCTATTCCCGCTCCTCATGCCGGGCGAGATAGGCCCGCTTCTGCCGCTCGTCCTCCGCTTCCAGCGAGGAGGAATTGTGGATGCCGCCCAGGAACTCGATGTGATGCCGGAATTCATGGCGCAGGACGCCGCGCAAAATTTCTCTCGCTTCTGATACGCCCACATTCGGGTAAAGCCGGTCAAACGAGCCCTTGAACATCACGATCTGCCGGATGCCGTAACAGACCTGATACTGGCCGAGCGTATACAGGTCGTTCCCCTGCGCGTAGTCGGGGATCACCAGCGCCTCCGACAGGATCACGCCGCCCGTGAGGTCCCGGTAGAATGCCTCCGGCAGCTCGTCCATCAGGTCGGATATGATCGCCTTGTATTGCTCTGTGCTGATCATGGCAGCGCCTCCGTTTGTCCGGCCCGCACGCGCCGTCCTTCACCCTCAAATGATCACGCCGTCCAGGTGGTCCATCTCGTGCTGGATGATCTGCGCGATCCACCCGGAATAGCGCTCGCGGCGTTTTTTCCAGGCCGCGTTTCGGTATTCGACCTCGATGTTTTGATACCGCGTCGTCCGGCGCGTGCCGTCCAGCGACAGGCAGCCCTCCTCGGCCTCATAGGGCGTGTCCTTCGAGAGCAGCACGGGGTTGTACATCACCGTGTCCGCGAAGCCGAGGCTCACGATGATGACGCGCTTCCTGACGCCGATCATGTTGGCCGCCATGCCCACGCATTTCTCCCGGTTGGCCTGAAGCGTGTCCCGCAGATCCCGGTCCAGCGCCTGGTCGCCCTGGGTCGCAGGCGCCGACTTCCGGGCGAGGAAGAACACATCCCGCACGATGGGGCGAATCATACCTTCGCCTCCCCGCAGCCGACTCTGTCGGGTCCCTGCGCCCCGGAGGTATACCGGGCGTTGAACGCCATGTTCACCTCGCGCAGCTCCATGCGCCCGTCGATGTAGTCCCGGTACATCCTGAGCAGGCCGGGGCTGCAGCCGTCGCACATGCCATCTATATTGCCGATGGCCTCCGCCACGATGCGCTCGCGCTCCTCCCGCGTCGTATCCGCGATCAATATGCTTTTCATCTCCATGGCTCCCCGTGATCGTTTTTCAGGCGGCTGTGCCTGTCCCCTGCCGCTCTTGTCCCAGTTTACCACACAGACATCGCCGTTGTCTATCACGAAAGCCCTTTTTCCAGCTTCTGTCAGCGCCTTGTTTTCGGGATTCGGATTCCCGTCCGTCATGGCGGCATAGGCGTCCTTGCTGAAGAACAGGCTGTGGGCCTTCTCGCCGTGGATCATCAGGACAGCGGATCGGATTTCGTTTGAATACCGCAGGATCGGCTGATTCAGAAAGCTGATGCAGCCGGTCACGTTCCAGCCGCCGCTGCTGCCGACGCTGCGAGGATGGCAGCCGATGGGCGTGCAGTATCCCATTGTCCCAGGTCTTTCTCATATGTCATTGATGACATATTGCTGCAACAAAAAACGGCAGGTTCCGGCGGACAGGGAGTTACCGTTTGATCACGCTGCCGCGGTCGATCGTTGAATTCCGCCTTGCGTTGTACGGGCAGAAGTGGTATAGTGGTTTTGGTTCCAATCAGTCAAATCGGAAATTGCGAAGGGGAGGAAACCGATGAAGCGTCTGGTCAAAAGGGCAGCTCTGTATGTCGCCTTGATATGTATCGCCGTAACCGTATATCCGTTTGGCGCTCATGCCGCAGATTTTGAGCCTTTCATCCGGATCGACCGCGATGATCCGAAGGCCTATGACCGGGAGTTGGCAAATCTGCGCATCATCACCGGCGACATGTATGCGTTCAAAGCGTTGGATGAAAAATAAGGGATCCCGGAGGACTACGCCCCGGTTGAAAACGGCCTTGATGCGCTCGATGTCTCTGCCAGCGCGCAGTTCAACGACTGGCAGTTCCACGACTTGGCGGAGCGTCTGCGCGAA
>CACYET010000109.1 GCA_902773515.1 uncultured Eubacteriales bacterium
GGTCAGGCGGCAGCCGCCGCACATGCCCGTGCCGTCGATCATGATCGGGTTCATCGAGATCACGGTTTTGATATTATATTTTTTGGTCAACATGCACACGAACTTCATCATGATCACCGGGCCGATGGCAATGACCTCGTCGTATGCATTGCCCTCGTTGATCAGCGCTTCCAGCGCATTGGTCACGAGGCCCTTCTCGCCGTAGCTGCCGTCGTCGGTCATCATCCGGACCACGTCGGAGCAGGCGCGGAACTCGTCCTCGAGGATCACGAGGTCGCGGTTGCGGAAGCCCACGATCGAGTGGACCTCGGCGCCGTTCTCGTGCAGGGCCTGGGCCACCGGCAGCGCGATGGCGCAGCCCACGCCGCCGCCCACCACGGCCACCTTCTTGAAGCCCTCCACCTCGCTGGCCCTGCCCAGCGGGCCCACGAAATCCGGGATGCAGTCGCCCGCGTCCAGCGCGTTCAGCTCCATCGTGGTGCCGCCGACGATCTGGAAGATGATGTCCACGGTGCCCTTTTCCCGGTCGTAGCCCGCGATGGTCAGCGGGATGCGCTCGCCGTCCTCGCTGGCGCGCAGTATGATGAACTGGCCCGCCCTTGCCTTGCGGGCCACCAGCGGCGCTTCTATCACCATCTTCGTGACGGTGGGGTTCAGCGGCTGCTTCTCAACGATCCTGAACATGCTGTGCCTCTCCTCCTCGGTGGTATGGCCTTTATTTTGCTATCATAGCACATTGAGATTAACGTTGTATGAAATTGCCGGAAGGCGCAATGTTGTTTATTGGTGAAACGTACAGATCCTTCGACTGCGCCCTGCTGATCGCAAGGCTCCGCTCAGGATGACAGCTTTGGATGCCGTGTCATTCTGAGCGGAGTGCAGCCGCAGGCGGAACGCAGTCGAAGGATCTGTGCACATCGACCTGTGAACACATTGCGTCCGATGTTTTGCCCTATTTCGCAACGGCCTCCATGACTTCGCCCATCATGTACAGCGAGCCGCAGGCGCACACCGCGCCGCCGGGCCCGGCCGCCTCCGTGGCGAGCGCCACGCCGTCGGCGACGCTGTCGCAGGGCGTCGCGGGCAGGCCCAGCGTTTCTGTGATGTACGCGCTCAGCTCGCGCGCGGGCAGCGCCCGCGGGTTGTCGGGCGTCACGGTCACGAATGCCCGGGCAAAGGGCTTCAGGCGGCGGAACATGTCGCCGTAGTCCTTGTCGGCCATGCAGCCGCACAGGAACACCAGCTTTTGCCCCGGCAGGTAGGCGCGCAGGGCGGCCTCCAGCGCGGCGAGGCACTGGGGGTTGTGGCCGCCGTCGGCGATGAACAGCGGGCTTTTGCGCAACACCTGGAAGCGCCCCGGCCACGCGACTTCCGCGAGGCCCTGCCGGATGGCGCTTTCCGGGATGTCCCAGTCCCGATCGCGCAGCACGCCGACCGCCGACAGCGCCGTGGCGGCGTTCTTCAGCTGGTGCGCGCCCAGCAGCGGCAGCGACAGGCCCTTCAGATCGCCCCAGTCGAAGCGCTGGCCCTCCAGCGAATCCGAGACGGGCGCGAGCGCGCCGAAGTCGGCGCGGATCAGCGGCGCGCCCTTCTCGCGGCACGCCTTCGCGATCACGGCCTCCACCGACGCCCGCTGCCGGTACAGCACGCAGGGCCGCCCGGGCTTGACGATGCCGGCCTTCGTGCGCGCGATGGCCTCCACGGTGTCGCCGAGGTACTTCGTGTGGTCGAGCCCGATGTTGGTGATCACCGCGCACTCGGTGTTTTCGATCACGTTCGTGGCGTCCCAGTCGCCGCCCATGCCCACCTCGCAGACCACGATGTCGCACTGCTCGCGCCGGAAGTACTCGAAGCCCATCGCGGTGATCAGCTCGAACTCGGTGGGGTGCTCGGAAAGGGCGTCGGCGAACGGCCGGACGTACTCTGTCAGATCGCACAGCGCTTCATCGGGGATCGGAGCGCCGTTCACCTGCATGCGCTCGTTGAAGCGCAGGATGTAGGGCGAGGTGTACAGGCCCGTGCGGTAGCCCGCGCGGCGCAGGATCGCCGCCAGCATCGCCGCCGTGGAGCCCTTGCCGTTCGTGCCCGCGATGTGCACGAATTTCAGTGCACGCTCGGGGTTGCCGAGCCGCTCCAGCAGCGCGTGCTCGCGCTCCAGCCCCGGGATCGTGCCCAGCCAGGAGACGGAGTGGATGTATTGTAGGGATTCGGAGATGTTCGTGGAGATCGCTTCCTTGTCACACAAAATAGAGAGTTTAGAGTGGAGAGTTTAGAGTTGAGATAAAAAGCCGGGAAACCCGAAGCTATTAACTAAACTCTAAACTCTTAACTCTCAACTCTCGTTATTCCACAGCCCGAGATGATCGAACACCCTGCTCTTGAACAGTCCGTACACGATTCCGGCGTTGATGAGCGAGGTGACGGCGAACTGCAACGCGCGCGCGCCGAGGAACCAGACGAAGCTGTGGCTGCCGTAGAAGAACGCCAGCCACCAGCTCTGCCACAGCACGCTGCCGAGCGCGACCGCGGGCAAAAACGTGAGCAGCACGCGGAAATAGCTGAGCTTTTTCTGCACCAGGAACCGCAGAAGCCCCGCACACACGCCGATCATCAGCGGCGGCACGGCGAAAACGGGGTTGTAGCCGTAGGCGGAGAACAGGCAACCCACTGCGTCGCCCACCACGCCCACGCAGCCCCCCGCCAGCGGGCCGAACAGCAGCCCCGCCACGATGATGGGCACCGCCTCGACGGAGAAGCGCAGCGTGGGGGAGGGCATCGGCACGATGAAGCGCGCCAGCACCACCTCCGCGGCGGCCAGCAGTGCCAGCGTGACCAGCGTCTTTGTGGTCATTCTTGCGTTGGACATAAGGAATCCTCCGGGATCATCCCGTCACGTCCAGATACAGCGCGATCAGCTTCGGATAGTACTGCGACTGGTACATCTGCTGGCCGTCCACGTAGGCGTAGGCCATGAAGCGGCGGCCCAGCGTGGGATTGGCGAGGCTGCTCTGGTTTTCGAGGATGATCAGCTGCCTCTCGTCCTTGCCGACGTCCATCACCAGATAGGGCGTGCCGTCGTCGCCGGTGAAGCTGTCGATGATCTGGCCCTTGCAGGCGAAGCTCTGATAGCGCCAGTTCTCAAACAGCACGCGCAGCTGTTCGTAGTCCATCGCCCAGGCGCGGTCCGACATCTCGGCCAGCGAGGGCTTGTAGTTCACGGCGAAGCTGATCACCGCGTCCTGCTTGCCGGGCATGCTGGCGCGGAAGCGGATGATGTTCTCGCCGTAGGTGGCGAAGCGGCTGATGAACGAGAAGCGGCCGGTGGTGGCGTCCACGGTCAGGCTCTCGGGGATGTAGTCGGTGTCCACGGAGATCATCGCGCCCGGCTCGGTGGTGCCGGTGACGGCCATCGTGCGGGCGGAGGACACGTCGCTGACGGTGGTATCCAGCTCCAGGTTGATGTCGTAGTGCTGGCGGAAGATGACGATCTCCCGGCGGCACTCGCGGTGCCTGGGCGTGCGCACGATCAGCGTGATGATGTTGTCGCCGATGGGCTTGACGCCCACGTAGGTGGACAGCAGGCCGCTGCGGTCCACAGAGGCGGTCACATCCTCGCCGTTGACGAACACGGTGCTGCCGGGCACCACGTTCAGCACCAGCGGATACACGGCCGTGACCACGGTGGTGCGCTCCTCGGACGGGGTCGTCACCGACAGCGGCGATTCCGGCACCTCGATCTGGAAGTTGAACGCGGGCAGCTCCGTCTTGGTGCCCTTCTCGGTGATCAGCATGGGGGAGAGCGTGATATCCGCGTACTCCACCTCGGAAACGTTCGCGTCGAACCAGTCCGAATCCGCCACCTCCATGCGCGCCACGCCGCCGGAGATCGACAGCGAGCGCTCCATCTCGGGCAGGTAGATCTGGTCGCCGTCCTTGCCGTAGAATATGATGGCGTGGCCGGAGCGCAGGTCGTCCATCTTCACGGTGGAGAGCGTGGGGGTGTAGGCCCCGCGGGTGTAGAGGCGCGTGAGCTGGTAGTTGCGGATCCAGCTGGCCAGCTTGAAGCCGCCGATCACCAGCGCCGCCAGGAAGGCCACGGCCGCCAGCGCCGTCAGGGCGCGCTGAGCGGGCGTGCGCTTCTCCTTCGGGGCGCGCTCGGGCGCCCGCTCACCGTCCTGGACGGTGGGCAGGGGCTGCTTGCAGCTGGGGCAGTACAGCGCGTCGCTCGCGCACACGCTGCCGCAATAGGGACACTTCAAGGCGGACGCCTCCTGATAGTAAATGAGGAATGAGGAATGAGGGGTTGTAGGGGCGGCGTTGCGCCGCCCGCCATTCCTGCTCCCTGTTTCCTTCTTCTCAGTCCCAACAGTATACCACACAATCTCTCTCCCTGCAAAGAAATGTGGGTCAATTTTATGTTTATCTATCGACAATCCTGAAAATTATGTTATAATATACGGGTAGAAATCTGACTTTGGACCCGGCGCGGACATCCCGGCGGGGTCGGGAGGAGCTTGGACATGGACGATTTCCTTGAGATTATCGCCGTAAGAAGGAAGCAGGGGCTGTTCACGGCGCTCTATTACCTGTGCTGGCTGCTGATCATCGTGTTCGCGCTGATCGCCGCGATATCGCTGTCCAGCATCGTGGGCATGAACCCGGAGACGGGCGGCATCATGTTCTCGTGGCAAAGCCTGCTGCTGACGCTGGTGTTCGGCGGCGCGGCGTTTCTGCTGTGGCGCAGCTCGGACAACTGCCGCGTGGAGTACGACTACACGTTCACCAACGGCAACCTGGACGTGTCCCGCGTGCTGAACAACAAGCGCCGGAAGTACCTGACGGCGCTGGAGATGAAGGACGTGATCCGCTGCGGCCCCGCGGCCGGGCCGGCCTTCGCCAAGACGCTGAACGAGCCGGGCGCGAAGCGGCACAACTGGTTCGTGAACCGCGACGCGAAGCTGTACTACTTCTACTTCCAGCGCAAGGGCATCAAGCACGTGATCGTCGTGGAGCTGACCGACGAGATGGTGGACATGGTCCGCAGCAAGAAGTACCTGCCCCGCGGCGTGTGGTACGACGCGGACGGCAACAGCAGCTATGGCGCGAGCATATCTTGACAACAGCGCCACCACGAAGCCCTGCGAGGCAGCGGTGGCGGCGATGACCGAGTGCCTGCGCGAGGGCTGGCACAACCCCTCCAGCGTCTACGGGCCCGCGGTGGAGGTCTTCCGGCGCGTGCGACAGGTGCGCGAGGACATCCTCGAAACCGTGCGCGGCGAGGGCTGCGAGCTGATCTTCACCTCCGGCGGCACCGAGGCCAACAACCTGGCGATCCTCGGCGCGGTCCAGCGCATGCGGGGCAAACAGGTCGTGGCGGTCAGCGCGGTGGAGCACCCGTCGGTGCTGGCGGCCTGCGAGCGGCTTTCCCAGCTGGGCCACGACGTGCGCACGATCGGCGTCTCCCGCGAGGGCGAGCTGGACTGGGAGGCGCTCGACCGGGCGCTCTCAAACGGCGCGAGCCTCGTGAGCGTCATGCAGGTGAACAACGAGACCGGCTGGCTGCTGGGCGGCGAGCGGCTGCACGACTTCGTGAACGGCCGGGCACTTTTGCACGTGGACGGCGTGCAGGGCTATCTGCGCGTGCCGTTTGACATGAAGTGGGCCGACCTGTACACGATCTCCGGCCACAAGCTGCACGGCCCGAAGGGCGTCGGCGCGCTGGTGGTCAAGAAGGGCGTGAAGCTGCAGCCGCAGCACGTGGGCGGCGGGCAGGAGGGCGCGCTGCGCTCCGGCACCGAGAACACGCCGGGCATCGTGGGCCTGGGCGCGGCGGTGAAGGACATGCTCGCGCTCGGTCCGGACATGCCCCAAAGATTGATGGAAAAGAAGCTGCGGCTGGTCGCGGGCATCCGAGAGGCCGTGCCGGACGCGATCGTCAACGGCGGCGACCCGGAGAGGGCCGCGCCGCACATCGTCAACCTCGGCTTTCCCGGCGTGCGCGGCGAGGTGATGCTGCACGCGCTGGAGGGCGAGGGCGTGTACGTGTCCACGGGCTCGGCGTTCTCGTCGAAGAAGCTGA
>CACYET010000110.1 GCA_902773515.1 uncultured Eubacteriales bacterium
AGGGCAACATCATTCGCCCTGCGCGGATCCCCTTGGGCTCTCGCCCTCCTCACACTCCTTGATCGCCGTGCGCTGCACCATCTCCAGCATCTGCTGCTGCAGCTTTGCGATCTTGCGATCCATGGAAAAAATCTTGATGATCAGCAGGAACGTGACGAGCAAGAAGAGCAGGTTTGCCGGGCTGTCCACGCCGATCCACTTCGCCAGCGCGATGAGCAGTTGCGGAAAGACGGCCAGCACGACAAACAGAACGGCGAGCGCGATCCACGAGAAGGAATCGGTCGTCTTCATGCCGGATCGGCGAACGCTTCTGAGCACGTGGGACAGGAGCCACACGGCGCCCAGCAACAGGATAATGCGAAGCATCAACGGCATCAGAAGGTCCTCCTCTCTCGGAACCACTGCACGAACATGATGTTCATGCCCATGTGCGCCATGTACTTGACGCTGCGCCACGGGCTCAGATAACTCTCGCCCGCGGTCCTCTCCCGCATGGTCACCTGGCACTCCTCACAGCGAATGCCGCAGCGCAGAAGGAAGGCCACGGTGTCGGGCTCGGGGCTGCTGTTGATGTCGTACGCCATGAGCTTCAGCAGGCGCTTTCCGTAGAGGCGCATGCCGGAGGTCGGGTCCGAGACCCGCTTTCGCGTCGTCAGCAGTATCGCCGCATCCAGGATCGTGTTCCCCAGCATGCGCATGTTGACCGGGCGCTTTTCCGTGACGAAGCGGGAGGCAATGACCAGGTCGGCCTCCTTCTCCTCCATCACCTGAAGCATCTGCGGGATATACTTCGGGTCGTGCTGGCCGTCCGCGTCGATCTGGATCGCCGCGTCGTACCCATTTTCATAGGCGTAGCGCAGCCCCGTCTGAAACGCGCCGGTCAGCCCCAGGTTCGTGGGCAGATCCAACAGCGGGGCGTTCATGCGCCGACAGATGGCGGCCGTGTCGTCGCGGGAGCCATCGTTGACCACCACAAAGTCGAACTGCGGCGATACGCGCCGGAGCTCCTCGATGACCCCGGCGATGTTCTCCGCCTCGTTGAATGCGGGAATTACGATCAACAGTCTCATAGGTGCACTTGTTCCTCTCGCGTATGTGTTTTGGACGTTTCGCGCATGCGCCGGAGCCCGCGCTATATCTTGTTGGAGTCCTGCCCCGCGGAATAGAGCCGGTTGATCCAGACGGCGATCGGCCTGGGCCAGAACTTCAAGTACATCTCCAGGTCCTCGTCGGAGCGCCCCTTGTTGGCCCCGATGACCTTCGTGGTCGTCGATTCCTCGTGGATCCGGTGCCCCATCAGCGGTCTGTGAACATAGCAAAAGCTGCCCCTGCGCCTGGAGATCGTCTCCCAGGTCTGCCAGTCCAGGTTGCTCGCAAAGTGGGATTCAAACACGACTTGCGGCAGCGCCGGCTTCACGTAGGTGACGGACGGGCAGCAGATCGGATTGCACAGCGAGAGGATGCGGCGTCTGATCCAGCGCGACTTCCAGAGCGCCCGGACCCGCAGCGGCAGCAAGGCCGTCTCCTTGATCCGAAGGTTCCGGTTTTTGTCCGCGAAGACCTTGTCGTCGTTGCGCAGCTCGTAGTAATCCGTAAAGGCGATGAGCGGATCCTTTTCGCGGTTGACCGCCTCCAGCACGCTCTGCAGATAGCCGGGGTCGTATACGTCATCCTGGTGCGCCAGCGTGACCAGCGGCGCCTTCGCGCAGGCGTAGGCGAAGTTCCAGTCCTCGGCGATGCCGTGGGGGCCGTCGTTCACGTACAGCTTCAGGCCGTGCCGCCGCGCCATGTCCTCCAGGAACGGGCTCGGCGTGGCCGTGCAGAGGATGATGCCCGACGCGCACGACTGCCGCTCGAGGGAGAGGATGCAATCCTCCAGGTAGGCGCTCTCGCCGTAGGCGCAGACCGCAAACATATGATCCTTTGAAGTCAAGGCCAAGGCCGCTTCCTCCCGTTTCTCGCGTTGATGCTCCGTCTCCGGCCGTCAGGCTTCGGAGAGCGCCCGCAGGTACCGCCCCACCGCGTCCTTCCAGTCCGGCAGGGGGATAAAGCCGCATTCGACGAGCTTGCGCTTGTCGAGGCGGCTGTTGTAGGGGCGCGCGGCCTTGGAGAGGCCGTACTCGGCGGTGGTGACGGGCGTGACGGTCACGGACAGGCCGGCCTGGCGGAAGATCTCCTTCGCGAAATCGGCCCAGCTGATGTAGCCGCCCTCGTTGGTGGCGTGGTAGACGCCGTACTTCTCCGTCTCGATCATGTCCACCAGCAGCCGCGCCAGGTCCAGCGTGTAGGTGGGCGTTCCGACCTGGTCGTCGACCACCCGCAGGCTGTCGTGGGTCTGGCCCAGCCGCAGCATCGTCTTGATGAAGTTGTTGCCGTTCAGCCCAAAGACCCACGCGATGCGCACGATGAAGAACTTTTTCATCAGCTCCCGCACGGCCAGCTCGCCGCCCAGCTTCGTCTCGCCGTAGACGTTCAGCGGCGCGTAGTCGGCGCAGTCCGGCTGCCAGGGCTCGGTGCCCTGGCCGTTGAACACGTAGTCGGTGCTGATGTACATCATTTTACATCCCAGCGCCCGGCAGGCCTCGGCGATGTGCCGTGTGCCGTCCACGTTGATGGCGCGCACCTTCGGCTGCTTGTCCTCGTCCTCGGCGGCGTCCACCGCCGTCCAGGCCGCGCAGTGGATCACCGCGTCCGGCTTCACCTCATCCAACGCCCGGCTGACCGCCGCCGCGTCGGTGATGTCCATCTGCACATAGGGCATGCCGCACACGGCGCTGCCGTCCCGGATGCCGCTGTATTCAGGCGCGATGTCGCTGCCCACGCCCGCGTGGCCGCGCTTCGCCAGCTCGTTCATCACGTCGTGGCCCAGCTGGCCGCCGACGCCCGTCACAAATACCTTCATAGCGTTCACCTGTCCCCGTACATCTTCTCGTAGTAATTCTGATACTCGCCCGAGATGATGGTCTCCCACCACTCGCGGTTGTCGAGGTACCACTGGATCGTCTTCTTGATGCCGTCGGCAAACTTCGTCTCCGGCAGCCAGCCCAGCTCGTTGTGGATCTTCGTCGGGTCGATGGCGTAGCGCGTGTCGTGGCCCTTGCGGTCCGTGACGAACGTGATCAGGCTCTCGGGCTTATTCAGCTCCTTGCAGATCAGCTTCACGATGTCGATGTTCTTCATCTCGTTGTGCCCGCCGACGTTGTACACCTCGCCCACGGTGCCCTTGTGGATGATCAGGTCGATGGCGCGGCAGTGGTCCTCCACGTACAGCCAGTCGCGCACGTTCAGGCCCTCGCCGTACACCGGCAGCGGCTTGTCGTTCAGCGCGTTCGCGATCATCAGCGGGATCAGCTTCTCCGGGAAGTGATAAGGGCCGTAGTTGTTCGAGCACCGGCTGATCGTCACCGGCAGGCCGAACGTGCGGTGATACGCCAGCACCAGCAGGTCCGCGCCCGCCTTGGAGGACGAATAGGGGCTCGAGGTGTGGATCGGCGTGGTCTCGGTGAAGAACAGGTCGGGCCGGTCCAGCGGCAGATCGCCGTACACCTCGTCGGTGGAAACCTGGTGATAGCGCTGGATGCCGTACTTGCGGCAGGCGTCCATCAGCACGCTCGTGCCGATGATGTTCGTCTCGAGGAAGATGGAGGGGTTCTCGATCGAGCGGTCCACGTGGCTCTCCGCCGCGAAGTTCACGACGATGTCCGGGTGCTCCTCCTCGAACAGCTTGTACACGCCCTCGCGGTCGCAGATGTCCAGCTTCACGAAGCGGAAGTTCGGGTTGTCCATCACGGGCGCGAGCGTGGACAGGTTGCCCGCGTAGGTCAGCTTGTCCAGGCAGATGATCCGGTAGTCCGGATACTTTTTCAGCATGTGGAAGATGAAATTGGAACCGATGAAGCCGGCGCCTCCGGTGACGATGATGGTCATAGCGTTTCCTCCTGTGTATTATAATAATTCTTGATTACAGCGGATCAAACATCGGTGAATCGAGCGACAGATTGGGGTTGAAGTAGGGGTCCCCTGCCTCGAGAACGTCCTGCCACTTGTCCCTGAACAGGCCGCACTCCCGCTTGAAGCGCTCGAGCTTTTCTCCCGTCTCATAGCCCCGGGATGCCGACTCATAGTGAGACACCTCGACAAACGGCGTAAAGATGTTCAGGTAGCCCTTCGCCCGCAGCTTCAGGCAGAAGTCCACGTCGTTGTACGCCACTGCGAAATCCTCGTCCAGGCCGCCGACCTCGTCGTACTTGCGCTTCTGGATCATGAGGCAGGCGCCCGTCACGGCGGAGACGTCCTGGGCGTAGCACAGCCGCCCCATATAGCCGATGTGATCGTGGCCCGCGCCGTAATAGGCGTGCGCCGCGATGCGATCATCGCCCATTTTGATCACGACGCCCGCGTGCTGGATCCTGCCGTCCGGGAAGTACAGCTTCGCGCCGACCGCCCCGACGTCTTCACGCTGGGCATACATCAGCATGTTTTGCAGCCAGTCGTGCGTAATGATCTGGGTATCGTTGTTCAGCAGCACGATGTAGTCCGCATCGCACTGGCGGACCGCCCAGTTGTTGATCCTCGAATAGTTGAATTCGTCCTCGTAGCGCAGCACGCGGACCTTCGGAAACTTCTCCAGCGTCGAGTAATAGGCGAAGGTCTCATCCAACTGGCTGTTGTTTTCGACGACGACGACCTCATAATTCTCATAGCTCGTCTTGTCGAGTATGGAGCGGACGCACCGGTTCAGATCGTCGACGTGGTCCTTGTTGGGAATGACGATGCTCACCTTCGCCTGCTCGCGAAGGGGATAGATGATCTGGAAGATCGTCGGGAACGCCCGGGTGCTCTCGATGGCAGCGTCCACATGCTTATAATCCCACAGGAAATCATGCACGGCGCGCTTGGCCGCGTCCACGGCGTACTGCTTGGCGCCGATATCCAGAGAGACCGACTGCGGATGGGAGCGCCACCAGTACAGGGCCTTGGGAATGTGGGCCACCTTCTGCGCCGCGTTCGTCAGCCGAAGGATGATATCGTGATCCTGGCTGCCGTCGTATTCGGACCTGAAGCCGCCCACCGCCTTCAAAAGCTCCGCCGAAAAGGCCGAAAAGTGGCAGATGTAGTTGTTGGCCAGCAGGTTGTCCGGCGCGTAATCCGGCTTGTAGTGCAGCGTGATCAGCTTGTTCCTGTCCGGCGACTCGAAGGTCACCTCGTCCGTGTAGATGTAGTCGGCACCCTGCTCGCAGATGACCTTCATCATCTCATACAGCGCGGAGGGATGCAGGACGTCGTCGTGGTCAAACAGCGCGATGTAGTTCCCCGTCGCCATGTCGATGCAGGCGTTCGTGTTCCCGGATATGCCGAGGTTTTTCTCCAGCTTGCGATACCGGATGCGCTTGTCTTTGCGGGCAAACCCGAGGCACATGCTGCCCACGGACGCGTGATCGTCGTCGCTGCCGTCGGCCAGGCAGAGCTCCCACTTTGGATAGGTCTGCTCCTGAACGGACCGGATCATCTCGCGCAGGAACCTGTCCGGCGTGTTGTACAGCGGGACCAGTATGCTGAACGTGACGTCCTTCGGGAAGGTCTCGGCCTCCTGCCGCGCCCGCTCCTTCCTGGTCGGCCAGGGGTTCGGGATCATCGTCCGCCTCCGGGCGTCCAGGTACGCCTGCCGGTTTTGCTTCGCGTAGCCGACGCCGTGGCTCATGACGTCCTTTGTCATCTTCAGGGAGAGGTACACAAATTCATTCTTCTTGACAAACCGCTTCAGCGCGTCCAGCGTCGCCCGCGCGGGCTTCGTCGCGCGCCAGAAGAACGAGCCCGAGATCGTCTCATAGCTCTGCGCCAGGCTTTGGATCTGCGCCGCCTGGCTCCTGATATGGGCGTCCAGCGATTCGATATGGACATCCTTGTCGTGGATGATGCCTTCCTGCGCCTTGACCAGGGCCTTCATGTCGCGGATGGTGCCTTCCAGCGATCCGATGTGGACCTCCTTGTCGTGGATGATGCCGGTCTTGGCGCTTATCTCGTCCTCGAGGTCCCCGACGGTGCGGTTTTCCTTCCTGTAGTGCTCCG
>CACYET010000111.1 GCA_902773515.1 uncultured Eubacteriales bacterium
GGCCACGGAGGGCCGGGGCCCGCTCCGCCACACCCCTTTGTGCGCCCGGCATTCGACGCTCGGGCGGAGGACGCATACGGCGAGATTCGCCGTGTGCTGGAAGACGAAATATCCAGACGACCCTGAAATGGAGGTAAACGATTATGCCTAACAATCCCGCTGCTTCCCCGACCGTATCTTCGACGGTCGGCCTGAAGAACATGGTGATCGCCGAGCTGACCACCGATACCGAAGAGACCCTGACCTATGGCGACCTGCAGCTGGTTGCCGGTGCGATTGAGGCTTCTGTGGAGCCCCAGAACGCCGACCCGGACGTTCAGTACGCCGATGACGTCGAATTCGACGTCCTGTATCCCGACCCCGAGCTGACCTTCAAGACGAAGATGGCAGACATTCCGCTGACCATCCAGGAGAAGGTCTTCGGCAACAAGATCGATGACAACGGTGTGCTCATCCGCAGCGCCAGCGACACTCCGCCCTACTACGCGGTGGGCTTCATGTCCGAGAAGTCCAACCACAAGTTCCGCTATGTGTGGCTGTTCAAGGTGCGGGCCAAGCCGGTCACCGAGAACTACTCCACCAAGGAGGGCACCAAGGTGACCCGGCAGACCGGCGAGATCGAGTGGACGGCCATCAAGCGTACCCACGACGGTCAGTATCAGGCGGTTGCCGACGAGGGCGAGAATGGCTTTACGGCTGAGAAGGCCGCAACCTTCCTTCAGGCCGTATACGAGCCGTCCTTCACGCCCGCCCCGTGATAAAGTATCTTTCTACAATAGGGCTGTCTCAAAATAGAGGCAGCCCTTTAACTATGGGTATGGGGAAATGAAAAAAAGTAATGCCAGGTCTTGCGCAGACCTGGCTTTCATTTTGGAAAGAAGTTTCAGGGGGAAATGGAAGGGGTCCTCATGGCCCATTCGCCTGTCAGCGCCCGTTCCCGCCGGGCTCTAGCGGAAACGACTTGGTCTTCCAGCGGAAATAGGCGGGAATGAGAATGAGGTCGGCCCCGATCCAGGCGAGGATTTCCGCCCAGAAAAGGCCGCTGTAGCCAATATAGCGCGGCAGCAGGAGCGCCGCGCCGGTGCGCATGACGAACTCCGCCAGGCCGGAAACCATGGGCATGAAGGTGTCGCCCACCCCCTGCAGGGTCGAGCGGAACACGTAGAGTATGTAGAGGATGGGCAGGCAGGCGCTCATCAGGTAGAGAAACTGACAGGCGTATTCGATGGACTGACCGCCGTTGGCGGCGGGGTCGACGAAAAGCGAGAGAATAGACCGGCCCAGCGCGAACATGACGCCGCCGATGCCCAGGGCGGTCAGGCAGCCGGCGACGCAGCCCGTTCGCACGCCGCTTCGGATGCGGTCAAACCGGCGCGCGCCGTAGTTCTGCCCGGCATAGGTCATGAGGGCATAGCCGTAATTGACCGCAGCGATTTCGAGAAGCCCATAGAGCTTGTTGGTCGCCGTATATCCGGCGATGAAGGCCACGCCCATGGGGTTGACGGCGGACTGGACAATCATGCCGCCGATGGCGATGATGGCGTTCTGCAGGGAAACGGGCACCCCCAGGCCTAGCAGGCGGGAGATGCGCTCGCGGCGCAGGGCAAAGTCGCTCCGGGAAAGGCGCATGAAATCGACGTGCCTCAGGCGAAGCAGGCAGAAGAGGGTGGCGCAGACCTGGGCGATGACCGTCGCCACGGCAGCGCCGGCGACGCCCCAATGGAAGGCCATGACAAACAGCACGTCCAGCACGATATTGACCACGGACGCCAGCACCATGGCGATCAGTGGCGAGCGTGCGTCGCCCAGCGCGCGCAGGATGCCCCCCAGCAGATTATAGGCCAGCACCACGGGAATGCCGCCAAAGAGCACATGAAGGTAGATGGCCGCCGTGGGCAGAATCTCCCCCGGCGTGCCCAGCAGCCGCAGCACCGGGCGAATGCTGAACTCTGCCGCCAGCACGAGCGCCGCCGCGCTGAAGCCCGACAAGACCACTGCCGTGCCGGCCCACCGGCGCAGGTCCGGCATATCGTCCGCGCCGAAGGCCTGGGCGATGGGAATGGCAAACCCCTGCGCAAGCCCCACGGCCAGGCTCAGCCAGAGCCAGTTGAACCAGTCGGCGCTGCCCAGGGCCGCCAGGGCGGAAAGCCCGATGCCACGGCCCACCACGGCGGCGTCGACGACGGTATACAGTTGTTGGAACAGGCTCCCGGCCATCAGGGGCAGGGCAACCTTCATGATCAGAGGCAGCGGACGGCCTTCGGTCATATTTTGTGTGCGCATGGGGCTTCCTCCGGGCGGTCCGGCCACGGGCGGTCCGGCCACGGGCGCCCTCGCGCCGGTAAAGGCCGGAATCGATGCAAACGAGATGGTCCAGCTGGGCATAACCGGTGCGGCGCGCGCATCGAGCGGCCTCGGGCCGGGCCCTCAGGGGGGGTCAGGCCGGCCCGTAGATGCGCCGCCATTCCTCGGTAAAGCTGCCGTCGGGGTGGCGGAGGTTCAGCGGGGGCAGCCAGTGCAGCCCCTCGCCGCCGTCGCGCACGCCTTCGATCAGCACCTGCTTCGGCGGTCGCCCGGCCACGCCGTGCACGCTTTGAATCGCTGCCTTCCGAAACGCCGTGGCGAACCGGCATCCGGGGCAGCGGCTGGTGATCCACACGGATCGCGGCTGCCAGTATACCTCTTGGGACTTCCGGCGCGAGGTCGCGTCCATCGGCGGAATCCAGAGCATGAGCCGTCCGGGCACACCCTATGACAACGCCTGCGCTGAGACGTTCTTCAAGACGCTCAAGGTGGAATGCGTCGACAGAACGCATTTCAGGACCCGTAAGGAGGCTACAGACGCGATTGCGGCTTACCTGCTGTTCTACAACAGACGCCGCATCCACCAGTCCCTCGGCTACCTTACCCCTGTCGCCTTTGAGCACCTGTTCGCCGCTTGATTTTTCCCTTTGTCCGATGTTTCGGGACCATACCAAGGTCTTGCGCAGACCTGGCAGCGTTGTTAGAATTAAGGTGTGAAACAAAACTCAAACACGCAAATTGATTATACCGCATATGAGGTGGGAAATCAACTGCTGATTTCACTGGAATGCGATGTGCGCGTTCCAAAGGATGACCCGGTGAGATTGCTCAGCGCCATCATGGACAGAGTTGACTACAGGAGGATCAACGCGGCGTACTCCCGACTGGGGAGAAACGAGTATCCCACAAGGCTCCTGACGAAGGTATGGATCTACGGGTACATGAGGCGAATGGTACACACGCGGGCTGTGGAAGCGGCCTGTCGGGAGAATCTGAGATTCATGTATCTGCTGGAGGGGCACAAGGCGCCGGACCACAACACGCTGGCGCGGTTCCGTTCGCGTGTATTGCGCAGCGAGATCGGCGAGGATCTGCTGCGACAGGTGGTGGAGCTGCTGATAGGGGCCGGTTTCATAGACATGGCAAACGTGTTCATCGACGGGACGAAGATCGAGGCGAACGCGAACAAGTACACGTTTGTCTGGAAGAAGGGCACCGAGAAGCAGCGGGAGAAGCTGAATGCGAAGGTGGCGGAGCAGCTGCCCGGGCTGCTGGCAAAAGCGGGGATAAAGTACCGTCTGGCCGAAGAGATCGCCGTCCGGCACCTGAAGAAGATCCGCAAGAAGCTGTACGCGCAGAAGCGGGCGGAGGGGATAGAATTCGTCCACGGCAGCGGCAAGCGCAAGACGCCCATCCAGCGGGCCATTGAGACGGTGGAGGGATGGATCGAGAAGTACAAGTGCTATACCCGGGACATCCACATCTGCGGGGATCGGAACAGCTACTGCAAGACGGATCACGACGCGACGTTCATGCACATGAAGGAAGACCACATGCGCAACGGACAGCTGAAGCCGGGGTACAACGTCAACGTAGCGACCGCCAACGGCTTCATCATCGGGTATTACATCTCTGCCGACCGCAGCGATGTGCAGACGCTGATCCCGTTCATGAAGAAGCTGCGGGAGGCCTATCCGAAGCATCATCCGGGGCGGGTCGTGGTGGATTCCGGCTACGAGAGCGAGGACAACTACTGCTGGTTCGAGGAATTGGAAGACTGCGAGCTGTACGTGAAGCCCTCAAACCACGAGGCCAGGAAGAAGAGAAAGTACCGCACGGACATCAGCCGCCGGGAGAACATGGCCAATGATCCGGACAGCGACACCTACACCTGCGCGGCGGGAAAGCCGATTCGCTACGATCACGACAAGCACTCCAAATCGGCGGGCGGGCTGAACATTACAACCTCGGTCTATGTCTGCGATCACTGCAAGGGATGTCCGTTAAAGGAAAAGTGCATTCGCGCCGGCTCAAAAAAGCCGTTGGAGGAGCGCAGCAAGGTCATCTACGTCTCCAAGCGCTTCGCCGCCCAGCGGGAAGCCATGGAAGCAAAGATCAACACCCCGGAAGGTAAGCTGCTGCGCGTCAATCGCTCCATACAGGCCGAAGGCACCTTCGCCCTCACCAAGCAGGATTTGGATTATCGCCGTTTCCTGTGCAGGGGCACGCCAAAGGTCTCGGCCGAATGGTCGCTCCTGGCCATCGCCGCCAACCTCCTCAAGCTCCATCATAAACTCAAAAATGGTCGCTTGGGAACGGGGCTTGTGATGCCGAAGGGTTTCCCGGCTGGTTTGTAAGTTTATTCCCCCATTCGCATATGCCTTTGGATCAGCTTTTTCGGCTGGTCTGTTTGTGTTTATCTTTTTTCCTTCTTTACCGTGTTTCTCTGCACCGTTCCTTGGCGCAATGTAAGGGCTGCCTCAAATTGACTCTTTCAAATCATTTTGAGACAGCCCCACACTCTATGGGAGGGATAGTTCCTATGATTACCTGTAAGCTGGGCGACAAGACCTACACCGTGGATTACGTCACCGGACGCGCCCTCCGGGAGATTGAACCGGCGGCGAAGATGTACACCCGAATCAGCGAAATCTCCGAGGCCGCTGTGAAGGGCGAGACCGTAGAGAATCCTGACGGCCTGACCATTCCCGATGCGCTGGACGTGATGATCCGCTGGTTCTGCCTGCTATTCAACAACCAGTTCACGCCGGACGATGTGCTGGACAACTATCCCGTGGACAGGCTGATGCACGACATCGTCATCGCGCTGTTCGCGGTGCAGGCCCAGACCACGGATGTGCTGGCCAGTTTCCCTACGACGGCAGCGGAGGACTGACACCCCCGGAGGGCGACAGGCTCACGCTGCAGGATTTTATTTACTCAACCTACAACTCCCTGCTGGACGCCGGTTGGCGCATGCAGGAGATCGACCAGATGGACATGCTCGGCTTCTTGAAGGTGCGGGCATGGAATTCCAACCGGGCGAAGGAAAAGGCAGAGCCGAAACAGCGATTCATCGACGAGGTGTGGCCTGACCTGAAGCCCTGATTTGATAAAAGGCAGGTGAACCCCATGTCTGAAGTATTGCGCGACCTCGTCGTGTCCCTCTCGCTGAAGACGGACAATTTCTCCCGAAACATCAATTCCATCAACCGGCAGATCCGCGAGGCGGAGAGCGCCTTCCGGCTGGCGGGGGCTGGTATTGACAACTTCGGGAATACCACGGCGGGCATGGCGAGCAGGCTGTCCATGCTTCAGACCAATCTGGGGCACCAGCGGGATGCTGTGGGTCAGTGGGAACGCGCTCTGGCTCAAGCGAATTCACGTCTGCAGGAGAGCCATGCCCGATATCAGGAATACTCCCAGCGCCTGACTGAGGCCAGGCAGCGGCATACGGAGTTGGCGGAAGGTATTCGTGCTCATGAGAATGAGCTTCAGACGCTGAGAGACGAAGGCCATGAGAATACTATCGCCTACGCGGAAACCGAAGCGCGGCTGGAAGGGCTTAAGCAGGAATATGCTACCAACGGCGAAGAGGTCAGGAAGCTGGAGGGCCAGTGCAATGCCCTGCAGAAGACCATGCAGCGCAACGCCGACGCTGTGTCCCGTGCCCAGACGGAGCTGAACAACGCGAGGGCTACCGTCAGGGAGACGGAGGCAGAGATCCGTCGCCTGACACAGCAGTTGAAGATCCAGCAG
>CACYET010000112.1 GCA_902773515.1 uncultured Eubacteriales bacterium
TTCCGGCGCTTCGCGCCACCTTCCCCTAAAGGGGAAGGCAACCTCTTCCGGCGCTTCGCGCCACCTTCCCCTAAAGGGGAAGGCAAACTGGCGCAAGACTATCTTAAGCCTTCCCCTTTAGGGGAAGGTGGCAGCGCGAAGCGCTGACGGAAGAGGTCGTATCCCCTTTAGGGGGCCGTAGGCCTGGCGTCAGCGTCAGGTGCCCCCGAAGGGGGCGGAAGAGGTCGTTTCCCAAACTCAAAGATATATCGAACAGGATGTGATAATATGCTCGAAATGGAAGTATTCAAGCAGGATCTGGCCGCGGTCCGGAGCATGCTGGACGAGGCGGGGAAGAGCCTGCAGATCGACCACCTGCGCGAACAGCTGGTCGAATACAACGAGGACATGGGCTCGCCGGGCTTCTGGGACGACCCGGAGCGCGCCCAGAAGGTGTCGGCGAAGGCCAGCGGCGTGGAGAGCCGCATCAAGCACTATGAAGGGCTCTGCGCGCGCGCGGACGACATCGAGGTGTTGATGGAGCTGGCGGAGGAGGCCGACGACGAATCGAGCGCCGAGGAGATTCGGTCCGAGTTCGATTCGCTCAAGGAGGACCTCGAAACGCTGCGCCTGCAGACGCTTCTGACCGGCGAATACGACGGCTGCAACTGCATCCTGTCGCTGCACGCCGGCGCGGGCGGCACCGAGGCGCAGGACTGGACGCAGATGCTGTACCGCATGTACACGCGCTTCTGCGAGCGGATGGGCTTTCAGGTGAAGCTGCTGGACCTGCTGGACGGCGACGAGGCGGGCATCAAGTCGGTCACGTTCGAGGTGTCCGGCGACTACGCCTACGGCTACCTGAAATCCGAGCGAGGCGTGCACCGGCTGGTGCGCATCAGCCCGTTTGACGCCAACGCGCGGCGGCACACGTCGTTCGCGTCGCTGGACGTTTCGCCCATCATCGAGGACGACGGCGACATCGAGATCCGCCCGGAGGATCTGCGCATCGACACCTATCGCGCGTCCGGCGCGGGCGGCCAGCACGTCAACCGCACCGACTCCGCCGTGCGCATCACCCACATCCCCACCGGCATCGTGGTGCAGTGCCAGAACGAGCGCAGCCAGGTGCAGAACAAGGAGATGTGCTTCATCTGGCTGCGCGCGCGGCTGGCGGAACTCAAGGAGCAGCAGCGCCAGGAGCAGATGGGCGAGATCAAGGGCGAATTGAAGAAGATCGAGTGGGGCAGCCAGATCCGCTCCTATGTGTTCCAGCCCTACACGATGGTGAAGGACCACCGCACCGGCTACGAGATGGGCGACGTCTCCGCCGTGATGGACGGCAAGCTGGAGGGATTCGTGACCAGCTATCTGCAGAAGCTGTGATCCACGGGGTGGATAGATGGAGCGCATGCGCACGAACTATGAGAAATGGTATGCCTCGGAGGAATACTACTGGGGCACGGAGCCGGCCGACTTCTGCGAGCGGCTGATCTCCCTGCGCCCGCCGAAGCCCGGGACACGGGTGCTGGACATCGGCTGCGGCGAGGGCAAGGACGCCGTCTACATGGCTCAAAGGGGATATGAGGTCTCAGCGTTTGACATCGCGCAAAACGGCATCGCCAAGACCCGGCGACTCGCGGCGCAGAGGGGCGTCGAGGTGAACGCCTGGGTGGACGACATCAACGATTTCCACGCGGAAGGCGCGTTTGACATCCTCTATTCGACCGGAACGATACAGTATTTGTTCGAGGAAAACAAGCGGGCGTTCTTCGGGAAGCTCGGGCGGATCACCAAGCCGAACGGGATCGTGTACCTGAACGTGTTTGTGGAGAAGCCCTTTCTGGAGCTGCCGCCGGATTGGGACATCGAAGAGAAGATGTGGAAGCCGGGGGAGCTGTTCATGTATCTGGGTGACTGGAAATTCCACGCCATCGACGAGCTCATCTTCGAGGACGACAGCGGGGGAACGCCGCATCTTCACTGCATGGAAACGATCCTCTGTGAAAAGATGGGATAACCCGCGGCGACAGGATGGGAAGCATGAGCGATAAGACCCGGAGAAAGATCGGCGCGATCGGCCTCGTTTTGGGCCTGGCCGCGCTGATGCTGATACTGATACTCACCGCGCTGCACGCCGTGGGCACGGACGCGGGCCTGTACCATGCCGAGCAGATGAAGGCCGGCATCCTGCCAAAGGCCGGCGTCTCCGAGGATGACCTGCGCATGCTGGACGGGCGGTTGGCCGACTATCTGGCCGGAGACGAAGCCGCGCTCGACGAGGGCGACGGCGTCGTGCCCGTCGAGGTGTTCGGCGAGATGCAGCCCGCGTTCAATGCGCGCGAGATGGCCCACATGGCCGACTGCTTCAATCTGTTCGTGCTGCTCAGGAAGGTGCGCGCGCGGCTGATCGCGTGGGCGGTGCTGCTGACCGTCGGCGGGGCGTACCTGTTCAGCGACCGAAAAAAGGCGCGGGTGTGCGCGTGGCTTTCGCCACTGATACTGCTTGTGCCGCTGGGGGCGTTCGGGATATGGGCGGCGATCGACTTCGACGGCGCGTTCGTATTCTTCCACCGCGTCCTGTTCACCAACGACCTGTGGCTGCTGAGCTCGCGCACGGACCTGCTGATTCGCATCTGCCCGGAGCGCATGTTCATGGCGATGGGCCTGCGCATCGGCCTGTGGGGGCTGGCGGCGCTGGTCGGCGTGCCGGCGGTCGCGACGCTCATCAGCTTTATCTGGCCCAAATCCAAGCAAAACGAGGCAAATCCATGGAACGACAATCGAGCTACGCGGCGCGCGCGGGCGCAAAGGCCCAGGACCTTCGACGTCGGGGGGAAGCGCTGATCCTGGCGGTGGAGTCCAGCTGTGACGAGACCGCCATTGCCATCGTGAAGAACGGCCGGCAGCCGTTGGCGAACGCCATCGCGAGCCAGATCGACACGCACGCGCTCTACGGCGGGGTGGTGCCGGAGATCGCGTCCCGCATGCATGTGGAGGCCATCGACCCGCTGCTGGACGCGGCGCTGGCCGAGGCGCACGTCACGCTGGACGCGATCGACGCCGTGGCCGTCACCTACGGGCCGGGGCTGGTGGGCGCGCTGCTGACGGGCGTGTCGTGGGCGAAGGCGCTGGCCTACGGGCGCGACCTGCCGCTGATCCCCGTCAACCACATCGAGGGGCACGTCTCCGCGAACTACGTCGCCCACCCGGACCTGGAGCCGCCGTTCGTGTGCCTGGTGGCGTCCGGCGGGCACAGCCACATCCTGAACGTCGCGCACTACGGCGCGTATGAGCTGATCGGGCAGACCACCGACGACGCGGCGGGCGAGGCGTTTGACAAGGTGGCGCGCGTGCTGGACATCCCGTACCCGGGCGGGCCGCTGCTGGACAGGCTGGCTGACAGCGGCGACGACACGGCCTACAAATTCCCGCACCCGCACACGCAGGGAAAGTACGACTTCTCGTTCAGCGGCCTCAAGACCGCCGTGATCAACCAGGCGCACCACCTGCGCCAGCAGGGCGAGGCGATCGACGCCGCGAACTTCGCCGCGTCGTTCAGGCGCAGCGTGGTGGACCTGCTGGTAGACAAGACGCTCCTGGCCGCGCGGGACGCGGGCGCGAAGCGCGTGGCCGTGGCCGGGGGCGTGGCGGCGAACTCGCTGCTCAGGAGCGAATTGCAGCGGCGCGGGGAGAGGGCCGGGCTCAAGGTGTTCATCCCGCCGAAGAACCTGTGCACCGACAACGCCGTGATGATCGGCTCCGCCGCGTTCTACCGCCTCATGGCCGGGGAGGTGGCCGATTTGCGCCTCAACGCCGTGCCCGCGCTGAGGATGATCGAGGGATAAAACAAAAACGATGCTTGACAGGTAATTACAATATAATTATAATATAATTATGAACGAGATACAGTTTGAGTGGGATGAGAACAAAAACGCCATCAACAGGCAGAAGCATGGTGTTTCATTTGAAGAAGCGGAGACGGTCTTCTATGATGAGAATGCTTTGTTCATATCTGACCCGGAACACTCTTTGGATGAAGAACGCTTTATTCTGCTGGGGTTTAGTTTTCAAGCGCGCTTGTTGATTGTCTGTCATTGTTACCGTGGGGCAGATCAGATCATCAGGATCATTTCTGCGAGAAAGGCAACCCTGCAGGAATCCAGGTATTATGAAAACCAGGAGGTGTAGTTTATGCGAGAAGAATATGATTTTTCCAATGCGGTGAAAAATCCTTATGCCGCACAGTTGAAAAAGCAAATCACGATCAACCTGGACGCAGAGACCGTGGATTACTTCAAGCAGCAAGCGGAAGAGACGGGCATTCCATATCAGAGATTGATCAACTTTTACCTTGCTGATTGCGTCAAGCAAAAACGGCGCCTGGCATGGACATAAAAGAGAGGCTCGAATGAGCCTCTCTTTTATGTCTGTCAGTGCAGCCTTTCCGGATAGTACTTCACGTGCGCCTGCTCCAGCAGGGTCTTGCGCTGCTGGTCGTAGTAGGCGGCCTGCTTTTCCTTGAGGGCGTCGGCGGCGACGGCGTCCCTGGCCTCGTCCAGCGGCACCTCGCCGGGGGCGACGTCCGCGATGTACTCCACCAGGTGCACGCCGCTGGCGCTGCGCAGCGGGGAAGAGACCTGGCCGGGCTGCTCCAGCATCATCGCGCCCTCCACGAACTCCGCGGAGTTGACGAAGCTGGCGTCGCTGATGTAGAAGCCCTCGGAGCGAAGGGGCTCGGCCTTGAGCGCCTCGCTCGTGCCGTATTCGTCCATCAGGTCGGCGAAGGCCGCGCCGTCCGCCAGCTTTTGCTGGGCCTCGGCGGCCTTCTGCTCCAGCGGCGCGTAGAGCGCGTCCAGGTCCTTCTGGGTCTGGGCCAGCGCGTCTGGGTCCTCGTCGATCATCTCCAGGTCGCTCAGAAGGTCCGCGGCGCGGGCGGCATCCCCGTCGCTTTCAAAGGGGATCAGTATGTCGCGCACGGCGCGATAACCCTCCGGCCGGTAGACGATGGCGCGGCCCGTCTGGTGGGCGTACTCAAAGTTCTCGGGCGTGGCGGCGAAGTCGGCCTTCTGCTCGGCGAGCAGCGCGTCGTAGCGGGCCTGCACGTCCTCGTCGGTCACGGTCACGTCCTTGACGGTGTAGTCGTAGTACTTCTGGGTCCACCAGCTTTGCTTCAGCTGTTCGGTGATGCTCGCGAGCGTCACGCCGCCCTCCTCGAGGGCCTTCGCCGCGGCGTCGCGGTCCGTCTCGCCCACGAAGGCGATGTAGTCTGACAGCTGGTTTTCGTAGTTCTCGGCGGCCTTGGCGTCGATCTGGGAAAGGTCCTCCGCGGTGAGCTCCGTGAGGCCGAGCTCGCGGGCCTGCGCGGCGATCACCTTGTCGCCCGCCAGCTGCTCCAGCACGCTTTTGAGCGTGTCCTCGGCCACCTCGTCGGCGTCGTGGCCGGCGAATATGGCGGTGGTCAGCTGGTCGTTGTAGGCGGGGATGACCTCGTTGCTGAGCAGCTCGCCGCCGTCAAACTCCGCCACCACCACGCTCTCGCCGTCCTCGGGCAGCGTGCCGTCCAGCAGTGATTCGTTGCCCCACACGTCGTCGTCGGTGGCCTCGTCCCAGGTCTCGCCGGTCAGGGCCGCCAGCGCGTCCTCCTCGGGGTTGCGGTCGTAGAGCCACTGCTCGGGGTCCACGTCCTCGTCCACGGGATAGCCGATCAGCGTGAGCGTGTTCTCCAGCTCCATCACGCGGTCCTTCTGGGCCTGGAGCTCGTGCAGGTAGGGGTTGGTCTTGCGCGCGACCGCGTAGCCCACCAGTCCGCCCATCAGCATCGCTATGATGATCAGCACGATCACCAGCAGCGTGGGCACGCCGCTCTTGCGGCGGCGGCGCGGCGCGGTGCGGCGCTCGTCGTTGTTGTTGGTCATGGGTCGTCCTCCCAAGAATGATATTTTAACAGCTTGAATTATAGCATGATTGTCGGTACATTCCTATCAAATCCAAGGTTTTCTCATAAAAAAGGCGAATGGGTGTCACAGTTTACATGGCGGGAGTATAATGGGAACAGGGAACAGGGAACAGGGA
>CACYET010000113.1 GCA_902773515.1 uncultured Eubacteriales bacterium
GAATGTTTTCCGGGTCGGCGGGTTCCGCAGGAACACATCGACAATCGTTATAGGTAATTTCTATAGCAAGGTATCATATTCGGGTATTGGACAAACCGCGGGCGGCGTGGTAGAATGGCTACAGTCTCAAAAACAGGAGGTAATTTCCATGACCATTCGCAAGCTCTTCGCCGCCCTGCTGGCGGCCCTGCTGATTCTCTCCTCTGTCGCCGCGCTGGCCGACGTGACCATCGGCGTGCCGGACGACACCACCAACGAGGCCCGCGCGCTGCAGCTGCTGGCCGACAACGGCTTCATCGAGCTGGCCGAGGGCGCGGGCGAGACCGCGACGAAGGCCGACGTCGTCGCTGACGGCATCGAGATCATCGAGATCCAGGCCGACCAGATCGTCAACCAGCTGGCCGACCTCGACTACGCCGTGATCAACGGCAACTACGTGATGGACGCGCTGGCCGCGGGCTTCGAGATCAACGCCCCGCTGGCGCTGGAGTCTGAGGACGCCTACCTGCCCCGCGCGAACGTCATCGCCGTGAAGGGCGAGAACGTGGACGCCGACCTGACCCGCGCGCTGGTGGCCGCCGTGCGCAGCCAGAAGGTGGCCGACTACATCACCGAGACCTACGGCGGCGGCGCGATCTCCGTGGTGGACGAGCCCACCGACGGCTACGATCCCGACGTGGATTACGACGCGCTGGCGGGCCAGACCATCATCATCGCCGCCACGCCCACGCCCCATGCGCAGATCCTGGAGGTCGTGAAGGAGATCCTGGCCGAGAAGGACATCGCGCTGGACATCGAGGTGTTCACCGGCTACACCGAGGAGAACCCCGCCGTGGACGCGGGCGACGCCTACGCCAACTACTTCCAGCACCAGCCCTACCTGGATTCCTACGTGGAGGAGACCGGCGGCGACGTGGTGAGCGTGACCACCGTGCACACCGAGCCCATGGGCCTCTACGGCGGCAAGCAGGCCGACCTGAGCGCGCTGGGGAAGTAAGCCTTGCAAGAAACGCCATATAAAGGTATAATAGATTCCGAACGGAAACGCGGACACACCGGTACTTCCGGTGTGTCCGTTATCATACGACGGAGGCGGACGGGCCCATGATTGAACTGAGGAACCTATCCAAGCGCTTTGTCACGGCGGACGGGCCGGTGGACGCGCTGAACAACGTCAACCTGACCGTGAACGACGGCGACATCTATGGCATCATCGGCATGTCCGGCGCGGGCAAGAGCACGCTGGTGCGCTGCATCAACATGCTGGAGCGCCCTACCGAGGGCAGCGTGCTGCTGGACGGGCGCGACCTGGGCGCGCTGAACAAGAAGCAGATGCAGGGCGTGCGGCGGGAGGTCACGATGATCTTCCAGAGCTTCAACCTGCTGATGCAGTCCACGTGCCTGCAAAACGTGATGTTCCCGCTGAAGCTGATCCACACGCCCCGCGCCGAGGCCGAGGCGCGCGCGCGCGAGCTGCTTCAGACCGTGGGCCTGCCGGACAAGGCCAACGTCTATCCGGCCCAGCTCTCCGGCGGCCAGCAGCAGCGCGTGGCCATCGCCCGCGCGCTGGCTACGAAGCCGCGCGTGCTGCTGTGCGACGAGGCCACCAGCGCGCTGGACCCCAAGACCACCCAGTCGATCCTGGAGCTGATCCGCCAGATCAACCGCGACACGGGCATCACCGTCATCGTCATCACCCACCAGATGAGCGTGGTGCAGGAGATCTGCAACCGCGTGGCGATCCTCGAAAACGGCGCGGTGGTGGAGGAGGGCGACGTGAGCCAGGTGTTCTCCCGCCCGCGCGCGGCGGCCACCCGGGCGCTGGTGTTCCCGGAGATGGCCAGCGGCGAGGGGCCCGTCTCCACCGGCTACGGCCAGCTGCTGCGGCTGATCTTCGAGGGCTCCATCACCATCGACAAGCCGCTGATCGCCTCGATGGCGATGGATTGCGGCATCGCCGCGAACATCCTCGGCGCGTCCACCCGCACGGTGGGCAAGCGGGAGTACGGCTACATGCTCATCGAGATCCCCGGCGGGCCGGACGAGCTGGCCCGCGCGCTGAAGTACATCCAGAACGTGCCCGACGTGGTGGTGCAGGTCGAGGCGCAGTACAACGGAAGGGAGGCGGATGAGGCATGAGCCAGTTCGCGAAGGCCTTTGAGCCGGACAAGCTGCAGGAGGCGTGGCATGTCTTCCTGACGGAGTTCCCGCAGGGCCTGTGGGAGACCGTGTACGTGACGCTGCTGGCGACGCTGTTCGCCATCATCCTCGGCCTGCCGCTGGGCATTTTGCTGGTGACCGGCGACGAGAAGGGCATCCGCCCGCTGCCGAAGCCGCTGATGAAGGTGGTGAACGTGATCATCAACTTCCTGCGCTCGGTGCCCTTCCTGATCCTGATGGTCATGGTCATCCCGCTGACGCGCGCCATCGTGGGCACGTCCATCGGCTCGGTGGCCTCCATCGTGCCGCTGGTGGTGGCCGCGTTCCCGTTCGTGGCGCGGCTGGTGGAGTCGTCGCTCAGGGAGCTCGACCCGAACATCATCGAGATGGCGCAGAGCATGGGCTCCTCCACCGCGCAGATCATCTTCCGCGTGATGCTGCCGGAGAGCGTGCCCTCGCTGGTGACGAACTTCACGCTGGCGATCACCACGATATTGGGCTACACCGCCATGTCCGGCGCGATGGGCGGCGGCGGCCTGGGCAAGATCGCCATCAACTACGGCTACTCCCGCTATAAATACGCCGTGCTCTACCTCGCCGTGATCGTGCTGGTGCTGCTGGTGCAGGTGTTCCAGAGCGTCGGCACGCGCCTGGCCGCGCGCCTGGACAAGAGGATCAAGAAATAGAGTTGAGAGTTTAGAGTTGAGAGTTTAGAGTGGAGTGTGGAGTGTGGAGTTGAAGAAGTGAGGAGTGGGCCGTAGGGACGCCATAATTGGCGTCCGCCCCGCCTCCCTGATCGCCCGTCCCTTGAACCAAACGTCCTCTTCTTCCGTCCAAGCTGTAGCGTGGCAAACGCCACAATTCAACGGGAGGTACACTGACATGAAGCGGATACTCGCAATCGCGCTGGCGCTGCTGGTGATCGGCTGCGCGGCGCTGGCGGAGGACGTCCAGCCCTTCGCGCTGGAGAACGGCGTCGCCTGGGGCATGAGCCCGAGCGAGGTGCTGGCCATCGAGGGCGACACGGACGCGGACTACCAGTCCATCGGCAAGGGGACGCTGCTGGCCGTCGACGACACGGCGTTCAGGGGCCGCGAGGCCGACGCGGGCTATGTGTTCGTGAACGACGCGCTGGCGATGGCGCTCTTTGCGCTGGACGCCGAGGACGCGGACCCCGGGGCACTGATCGCGGAGATGGACGCCGAGTACGGCGAGCACCGGGACGACCGCGGCAGCGCGTACTTTAACGCTACGAGTCACCTGACCGGGATCCTGTACACCATCATGCCCGAGATCAGGGGCGTCGGCGCGCTGTGGGTGCTGCCGGACGGCACGCAGGCGATGGTGCTGACGGACGTGGGCTACGGCTACGAGGCGGACGACGTGCTGGTGGCGTTTATCGACCATGCGCGCCTCTACGCCTCGAAGGACGCTTCCCTCGGCGAACCCGCCCCGGCGCTGGAGCCGTAGGAGGACCGTTCGGGAAGCCAATTGAAAGGGAGGCCGGGCTCAGCCCGGCCTCCCTGCCGTTTATTCCGTAAAGAACATCATGGACGTGTTCGGTCGCCCGTTCGTATAGATGTGGAACCGGTTGTCCACGCGCGCCTTCACCATGAACGCCGAGGACGCGCCCGCGTCGAACTCCACGGCGGTCCTGACGCCCAGCCCCATCAGGAATTGCTGGAAGTGCGGGTAGTCCATCTCGCCCTTCTTCGTGCTCGTGACGACGATGTAGTTGTGCTCGTCGATCTGGCAGAGCGCGTGCTTGCGCTGCTTGCCTGCGCTGCGCTTCAGGAACTTCTCCGTGAAGGGCACGGCGTGGTAGTCGCGGATCAGCACCGGCTTCCAGATGATCGTGTTGCGCGTGCCGCTGTCGATGATCTGCTGGTAGAGCGTCGCGCGCTCCTGGGGCGTGTACTCGTCCAGCGCCTTGTCCGTGGTGTTCAGCCAGCCGTCGCTGTCGATCCAGTACAGGAACTTGCCGGCGTTGACGTCGTCCGGGTCGTTGACGAGCACCTGCCCGTTCGTGATCATCAGCGGGGAGGGCTCCCGGTAGGCGTACTTCGACTTCTTGAACCACTCGGCTGAGAAGCGGGCCGTGACCGGCGGGCAGGCGTTGAAGCCCACGACCAGCTTGTCTGACAGGCCGTATTGGGCCACGGCGTCGTCCAGTATCGAGATGGGCTTGGCGTTGCCGTAGTGCTTGACCAGCTGGCGGTTGGGGTCCGCGAGCCACATGTAGGCCAGGATCACGCCGTGGTCGTCGACCACCCTCAGCTTCAGCGTCTCGGTGTCCTCCTGGAACAGCAGCGTGCCCTTTCCGCCGGCGCCGCCCGACGCGTCCTGTACCGTGACCTTGCAGGTCGCCCGCTTTCCGTTCGTGGTGGCGACGGTCACGTTTGCCTTGCCCACCGCGCCGGCGGTCACCAGGCCGTTCCCGTCCACCGACGCCACGCCGGGGTTGTCGGAGGACCAGGCGATGTCGGACACGCTGTTCTTCGTCAGCGTGGCGATCAGCTGGAACGCGTCGCCCGGGTTCAGGGTGAGCTTTTTGGTGTTGAGCGTCACCTTCTTCGGCGCGGTGAACACCTGCACCTCGCACGCGGCCGTCAGGCCGTTGTGGGTCGTCACGGTGACGGTCGCCTGCCCGGCCTTCTTCGCCGTCACCAGGCCGTTCTCGTCCACCGCCACGACCTTCTTGTTCGACGTGGCGAAGGTCAAAAGCGCGTCGCGGCCCTCGTCGAACGCCGCCGCCAGCTGGGCTGTGCCCTTCACGGGCAGGAACAGCGCGGTCTCATTCAGGGCCACCCACGTGGGCGCGGGGCCGCCCAGCACGCGCACCGCGCAGCTGGCGGAGCGCCCGTTGTAGGCCGTCGCCG
Source organism: uncultured Eubacteriales bacterium (assembly GCA_902773515.1). GTDB lineage: Bacteria > Bacillota > Clostridia > Christensenellales > Aristaeellaceae > UBA2862. The sequence continues at coordinate 5,040 of CACYET010000113.1, forward strand.
TCAGCGTGGCGGAGCCGCCGGACACGCCGTACAGGTTGCCCGCGCCGTCCACCGCCAGCACGGCGGGGTTGTCGCTGGCGTAGGCGACGCTCCCGGCGCTGCCCTTGGGCAGCGTGACGGGGCAGGGGAGCGACTGGTCCTTGCTGATCACGACGCTCTTCTGGGGAAACGCGAGCTTCTTCGGGGCCTTCAGCACCGTCACGGTGCAGGTGCCGATCACGCTCTGGCCCAGCATGCACGTGACGACGGCCGTGCCCTTTCGGTTGGCCGTCACCAGGCCGTTCGCGTCCACGGACACCGCCTTGGGCTTCGAGGAGGCGTAGGTCACGCTCTGGCCCCCGGCGACCTCCGCGCCATTCAGCGCGAACTGCTCCTTCACGCCCAGCGTCAGCGCCGTCGGGAACACCGCCGTCGGGGCGGGGACCTCTGTGGGCGCTTCCTGGGAGGGGACTTCTTCCGCGGGCGCTTCCTGCGCGGGGGCCTCCTCCGGGGCGGCGACTGCCGTGGGCTCGCCTTCCGGCGCGGGCTCCGCCGCGGGCGCGGCCTCGCCGGACGCATCTTCCACGGGGGCGGGCTCCGTCGCGGGCGCGGCTTCGGCGGACGCTTCTTCCGCGGGGACGCCTTCGACGGGCGTTCCCTCCGCCTGCGTTCCCTCTGCGGGCGCGGCCTCGGGGACGGCCTGCGCCTGAGGCGCGACCTCCTCCGGCGAGGCCTCCTCCATGGACAGGTCGATCTCGCCGAGCTCCGTCACGATCTCCGGCTCCGCGGGGACGTCGCCCTCCGCCAGCGCCGCGCCGCCCGCCGGCAGCACCAGCGCCAGCACCATCGCCAGCGCAAGCGCCATCAATCGCCTCGTGTCCTTCATGTCGAGCACCTCTTTCGAGTGGGTTTTCAATTGATATCAATGATACCACAAAACGCCAAAATATGCCAGCCTTTGCGGGGAAACGGCGGGTGAGCCTCATTTCCTTTGTGGAGAGGCGACCTCATCCGTCAGCCCTTCGGGCTG
>CACYET010000114.1 GCA_902773515.1 uncultured Eubacteriales bacterium
GACCACAACAGCGGCACCGCCGTGGTGACGCTGAGCGCGCCCGTGGAGGACGACGCGCTGCGCGCCGCGGTGGAGGCCCAGGATTACAAGGTCCTCGGCATCGAATGACGTTGATCCAAAACGAACAGGACAAAAGGAAAGCACCCCGGAGACGGGGTGCTTTCTTCATTGGCCTTCCGACAAGTCCTGGTCGGAGAGCATGTCCGCGAAGATGCGGTAGTACTTCAAATGCTCCTCATTCCAGAAGATCTTGCGGTTGATGGAGGCCAGGATCAGGGCGTACGGCTCCGCGGACCTGTCCCGGAAGGGAATGTAGATGTACGACATGACCTGATGCTCGAGCAGCGCCTCCCGAAGCTCGGGATAGCCCTCCTCCTTCTTGTCCACCGTGTGGACGACTGTCATGCCGTCCTTCAGATAGCGCGGGATCTCCAGCTCCGTAAACGCGTGGGAGGCCGCAAACGCCTGCAGGGCGTCCACGTCCTGCTTTTCCTTGCCCCCGGCGGCCACGAGGCCCTGCTCCTTAAGGCGCCAGAGGGACAGCAGCGGTATCGCGGCGCGCACGGCGAATTCGTTGATCAGCGTGCCCAGCGGGGGGCGCTTTCCGTAGCGCATCATGTATTGCAGCTGCACCAGCGCGTCTCCCAGGGGGAGGTCGTCGCGCCCGCGGACCAGGTTGCGCTCGCCGCTGGCCTGCTCCGCCTTGATCTGCTCCAGCAGGGGATGCTTGCCGGGGGTGTGGATGATGTAGCGGTTGCGGCCCTTTTCCTTGGCCAGGTACAGGCAGTAGTCCGCCACGAGGAACAGGTCACTGTAGTTCCCGGCGGCTTCCGGGTACACCGCGGAGCCGATGGAGACCGTGGTCCCGGGCAGCACGGCGCTGATGACGCTCTTGATGCTGCGCAGATAGGCGCGCAGCGCGGTCTCGTTCTCCACGTGGTAGAACAGGATCATGAACTCGTCCCCGCCGATCCGGCCCACGGCGCCGCCGTCCTTGACCTCCGTCACGAGGATGCCGGCCACCTGGCGAAGCAGCTGGTCTCCGTACTGATGGCCGTAGTTGTCGTTCACGTGCTTGAAGTAGTCCACGTCCAGTATCGCCAGGGCCGAGCGCTCGGCGCGCTGCCGGTCGATCCTGTCCTCGGCCATGCGGGTGATGTGCTCCTTCTGGATGACGCCGGTCAGCGCGTCGTAGGTGATCTCGTTCTCCTCCGCCCCGCGGGTGCGCATCGGGTGGATCAGGCCGACCAGGCTGATCCGGTCGCTGCGGTGGTGCATGGTGACATACCGGCACTGCACGGACTGGATGCCGGCGTCGTCGTTGAACAGGTTTTGCGGGATGGTTATGTGGAAGCGGGGCGTGCCGCCGCGCAGGTTCGCGATCAGCGCGTCCAGGGCGGGCAGGTTTTCCTCGTCACAGCGGGCGGCCAGCGCGCCTCTAAAGTCGTCCAGCGTCATGGCCCCGTTGGAATAGGCGCTCTGCTTGGTGTTGTACAGGGTGATGGCGTCCTCGGAGGGAATGTACTCAAAGAACAGGTCCTCGTACAGGGACAGCATCGTGTCGTAGGCGTTCAGCGCGTAATCCTGCTGGCGGAAGTTGTCCATGAGCTGATCCAGGCGGCACAGCACGATGCGGATCATCGCGCCGCTCTGCCCGTCCTCGCCCTGGGGGACGATCCTCGTCAGGTACGGCACGTCGGACGCGTTTTGAAAGCGGGTCAGGAACCAGTCGTGGTTCCCGGCCTCCAGGCGGCTCAGGAACGCCTCGCGGCTCTCCTGCGTCAGGAAGGATTCCAGCGGGACAAATACGTCGTTCTGCGCGAGCCACCAGGCCTCGGCGTTGGCTGAGAGCAGGCGATGGTCGTCCGCGGCGATCAGCACCTCCAGCAGGCGGGAGTCGAACATATTATCCCTTCTTTGCTCTGTAGAATCGGGCCGCCAAAGCAGAAATCCCGGTAAAATACCGTACTTTCTGAATCATACCATATCCTTAACAAAGTGTCAAGATGGCGGGTGTAAACGCTCAAGAACAGAAAACCGCCGCCGAAAACAATCTCCGGATGAGGCAGATACAAGGCCGTTCCCTTCATTGACCCGGCATCCGCGTGTATGCTATCATCTGGATAGAGGGATAATTGAAAAACCTGGCGGGGGAGTGAACGCTATGAACAAGGTCTATTGCTGTTATCCGGGCGGGAAGCACAAGGCGCTGACGATGAGCTATGACGACGGCCGCACGCAGGATCGCCGCTTGGTCCGCATCTTCAACGAAAACGGGATCAGGGGCACGTTCCACCTGAACAGCGGCAGGCTGGGCGAGGAGAACCGCGTCCACCCGGAGGAGATCCCGGAGCTCTACAAGGGGCACGAGGTCGCCTGCCACACGGTGACGCACCCGACGATCGCGCGCTGCCCGCTGCCGGAGGTGGCGGCGGAGGTGCTGGAGGACCGCCGGGCGCTGGAGGCGATCACCGGCGCGCCGGTGCGCGGCATGAGCTATCCGAACGGCTCGTACTCGGACGAAATCGTCCGCCTGCTGCCCGCCTGCGGGATCCGCTATTCCCGCATCACCGGCAACTCGGACGGCTTCGCGCTGCCGACGGACCCCTATCGCTGGCAGGCGACCTGCCACCACAACCACGACCTGCTTTCGCTGGGCGACCAGTTTCTCGGGCTGTTCAAGCGGCAGTACCTGTACCTGATGTACGTGTGGGGCCACAGCTACGAGTTTGACGACAGGGACAACTGGGACCTGATCGAGACTTTCTGCCAAAAGATGGGCGGGAAGGACGACATTTGGTACTGCACCAACATCGAGTTCATCGACTGCATGGACAACTTCGCGCGGCTGCAATTCGCCGCGGACAACAGCTTCGTGCACAACCCGAACGCCGCGGACTGCTGGATCGCCGTCAACGACGAGCCGCTGCGCGTCCCGGGCGGCGCGACCATCCGGCTGTGAAGGCGCGGGATTTCCAAGCGACAGGAGGACGCCTATGAACATCGGGATCAGGCTGCACGACACCCTTCCGGGCACGCTGCGCGAGCGCCTGGGCTATGCCGCCGAACAGGGTTTTGGCTGCGTCCAGCTGGCGATGGGCAAGGCCGTGCCCGGCTTTCGCATGGATCTGGCCCCGGCGCTTTTGACGGAGGAACTCGCCGGCGAGGTGAAGGCGGAACTGGACCGCGCCGGGATCGAATGCGCCGTGCTCGGCTGCTACCTGAAGCTGGCCCAGGAGGACGAGGAGGAGGCACGGCGGGTCCGCGAGATCTATCTGGCGCACCTGCGCTTCGCGGCCATGATCGGCGCGCGCTGCGTGGGCACGGAGACGCCGCCGGCGTCCGGGCCGGAGGGGGAGGCCTGCCGGTCTGAGGCGCACTTTAAGCTGTTCATCGATCGCGCGCGGCCCGTGGTCCGGGCGGCGGAGGAATTCGGCGTGACGCTGGCGATCGAGCCGGTGTGCAGCCACATCGTCCATGACGCCGCGCGGGCGGAGCGCATGCTGGAGGAATTGAACAGCGAGCGCGCCGGGATCATACTCGACGCGGTGAACCTGATCGACTCCGCCCACGCAGGGCAGGCGGACGCCATCGTCCGGGACGCCGTCGCGCGGCTGGGGGAGAAGGCGTGCGTACTCCATATGAAGGACTACGTCCCGCAGCCCGGCGCGCCGAGGCCCAGGCCGGTGGCCTGTGGGCTGGGGAGCCTGCGCTACGGGCCGCTTTTGAAGCTCGCCCGGGAGAAGGAACTGCCGATGACGCTGGAAAATACGACGCCGGACAACGCGGCGGATACGCGGCGCTTCCTGGAGACTTATCGCGACTGAGACATGGACAAAACGGATACGATGCAACCGGATTCGGAGAGAATGGCCGGAAGGCATTGATTCCTGTGCGCCCCATCAGATATACTGTCATCAGAAGATACCCAAGAAGCGGAGCGCGGGAGGAAGATATGGAGATATTGTGCATCACATCGCGCAGCTGCGGCGTGCTGCTGGACCCGGAGGGACTGTACGAGGCCCGTCAGAAGCACACGCTTTTCCTGAACGGACGGCCCCTGGGAGAGGAGCGCCGGTCCGTCGCCTCGCTGTTTGACCTGGAGACGGACGCGAACTATACGCTGGAGAGCGTCACAGAGGGCGGCGACAGGCAAGCGCTGACCTTCCACACCAAGCAGGAGACCTGCACGCTGAACGTGCGCGACTTCGGCGCGAAGGGCGACGGGAAGACCGAGGACACGGCGATGCTGCAGGCGGCCATCCTCTGCTGCCCGGACGGCGGAAGGGTGCTGATCCCCGCGGGGGAGTACGTGACGGGCCCGCTGTTTCTCAAGAGCCGCATGACGCTGGAGATTAAGGAGGGCGCGACGCTGATGCTGCTGACGGACCGCGCGCGCTTCCCGATCCTCCCGGGTCATACGCCGGCGAACAACCCGGACGGGGAGGTCCTGCTGGGCATGTTTGAAGGCTACGCCGTGGACGACTTCGCGGCGGCGCTAAACGGCATCGACGTGACGGACGTGGCGGTGATCGGCCGGGGCGTCATCGACGGCCGGGCTCAGGACGGCGACTGGTGGGTGGACCCCAAGAAGGTGCGCGTCGCCAACCGGGGGAACATGCTGTACACCCAGCGCTGCAAGGGGCTGCTGGTGCAGGGCCTGACGTTCAGGAACAGCCCGAGCTGGAATTTGCACCCCGCGTTCAGCGAGGACCTGGACTTCATCGACGTCCGGGTGCAGGCGCCCTGGGACAGCCCGAACACCGATGGGTTCGACCCGGAAAGCTGCCGGAACGTGCGGCTGCTGGGCGCGGAGATCTCCGTGGGCGACGACTGCATCGCCATCAAGAGCGGGAAGATCGAACTGGGTCGCAAGTACAGGCGGCCGTGCGAGGACCTGGAGATCGCCTGGTGCGCCCTGCTGGACGGACATGGCGGCGTGACCATCGGCAGCGAGATGGCCGGCGGCGTGAAGCGCGTCCGGGCCCACCACTGCCACATGCGCGGCAACGACCGCGCGCTGCGCGTCAAGACCCGCCGCGACCGCGGGAAGGACGGCGTCGTGGACGACATCGTGTTCCAAGACATCCGCATGGACGACGTCAAGATGCCGCTGGTGGTCAACAGCTTCTACTTCTGCGACGCAGACGGCAAGACGGACCGCGTGCAGAGCCGCGAGAAGCAGCCGGTGGACGACACGACGCCCGAGATCGGCACGGTGTGCTTCGAGCGCGTGGACGCCCGCGGCTGCAAGGCCTGCGCGGCCTACGCGATGGGGCTGCCGGAGAAGCCGATGGCGCACCTGATCCTGCGCGACTGCCGCTTTGACTTCGACCCCGAGGCCGAGCCGCTGGTCCCGGCGATGGCGCTGGGCGTGGAGGCGTGCAGCCGCCGGGGGCTGATCGTCCGGTTCCTGAAAAAGCTGACGCTCGAGGGCGTGCGCATGGAGGGGATCGAGGGAGAACCCCTGGAGGCCGAGGACGTGGAACAGATCATCAATCAAACGCAGATATAAGGGAGGAAACAGGCCATGGACATTCGCTATTCCTGCAACCAGCGCGACTTCAAGCGCTACACCACCGAGGAGACCCGGGCGGAATTCCTGATCGAAAAGCTGTTCGTGCCGGACGAGGTCACCGCCGTCTACAGCCACGTGGACCGCATGGTGACGCTGGGCGTCATGCCCGTCGGCGATGCCGTGCCGATCGACAAGGGCATCGACGTCTGGCACAACTTCGGCACGCACTACTTCCTGGAGCGCCGGGAGTGCGGCCTGTTCAACGTCGGCGGCGCGGGTACCGTCACCGTGGACGGCGTGGCCTACGACCTGGGCTACAAGGACTGCCTGTACATCACCCGCGGCGCGAAGGAGGTCGTCTTTGCCAGCGAGCATCCGGCGCAGCCCGCGAAGTTCTACATCGTCTCCGCCCCGGCGCACTGCAGCTACGAGACCCGGCTGATCCGCATCGCGGACGCGGCCAAGAAGCCCTGCGGCAGCGCCGAGACCAGCAACCAGCGCGTGATCAACCA
>CACYET010000115.1 GCA_902773515.1 uncultured Eubacteriales bacterium
TCTTCGCGGCGGGCTTCACCAGCTTCGAGTACAGGTAGATGTACTGCTTCGCGGACTGATCCCAGCCGTACTGGCCCTTCATCGCGCGGATGGCCAGCGAATTGAACACGTCGCGCTGCTCGTGGAACATCTTGACGGCGTTCTCGATCACGTGCAGCATGTCGTGCGCGTTGTAGTAGAGGAACGTAAAGCCGTTGCCGTCGCCGGTGTACTCGTTGTAGGCCAGCACGGTGTCGCGCAGGCCGCCGGTCTCGCGGGTGATGGGCAGCGTGCCGTAGCGCAGCGAGATCAGCTGCGACAGGCCGCACGGCTCAAACAGCGAGGGCATCAGGTACATATCCGCCGCGGCGTAGAGCTTGTGCGACAGCGCGTTGTTCATCTGGAAGTTCGCGGACACCTGCTGCGGATACTTCCACTGGGCCCAGCTGAACAGGTCCACGTAGCGGCTCTCGCCCATGCCCAGAACCACCAGCTGCGCGCCGGTGCTCATGATCTCCGGCAGCACGCACTCCACCAGGTCCAGGCCCTTCTGGCCGGACAGGCGGGTGATCATGGCGATCATGGGCACGTTCGCGTCCACGGTCAGGCCCAGCTCGCGCTGCAGCGCCAGCTTGTTCTCGGTCTTCTTGTCAAAGCTGTCGGCGCTGTAGTTGCACACCAGCAGCGGATCCTTCTCCGGGTCGTATTCCTCGGTGTCGATGCCGTTGAGGATGCCGGAGAGGTGGTCGACGCGGCTTCTGAGCAGGCCGTCCAGGCGCTCGCCGTAGTAGGCCGTCTGGATCTCCTGGGAGTAGGTGGGGCTGACGGTGGTGATCTCGTCGGCGAACACGATGCCGCCCTTCATGCAGGAGCACATGCCGTAGAACTCCAACGCGTCGCTGGTGTAGGCCAGGCTGCCCAGGTAGAGCAGGTCCTCGATCGCATCGATGGGGAACAGGCCCTGATACTGCAAATTGTGGATCGTGAACACCGTCTTGATGTTCTCGAACAGCTCCAGCTGCTTGTATTGCAGCTTGTGCAGCACCGGGATCAGGCCCGTCTGCCAGTCGTTGCAGTGCAGTATGTCGGGCATGAAGTCCAGCTTCGGCAGCGCCTCCAGCACGGCCCGGCTGAAGAACGCGAAGCGCTCGCCCTCGTCGCCGCCCATGCCGTAGATGTAGTCGCGGCCGAAGTACTGCTCGTTGTCCACGAAGTAGTAGGTGATGCCGGCATACTTCAGCGTCTCGATGCCCACGTACTGCCTGCGCCAGCCGAGGTTGACGTAGAAGTACAGCACGTGCTGCATCTTCTCGCGCCACTCGGGGGCGATGGCCTTGTACAGCGGGAGTATCACGCGCACGTCCTCGCCGGCCTTCAGGATCTCCCTGGGCAGCGCGCCGATCACGTCCGCCAGGCCGCCGGTCTTGACAAACGGCACGCATTCCGAGGTTGCGAAGAGTATTTTCATGGCACTGTCCTCCTGTTGGATGATGGAAATGGAATCCGGCCCGGATCGGACGCGCCGCCCGGGCCGGTGACGATCGGTCAGAGCGTCACAGCGTGATGTTCTTGCCGATCACGATCGGATACTGCTTCTGGCCGATCAGGCGGCTGTTGCTGCGGATGGTGACCGCCTTGTCGAAGATGACGTTTTCAAGCTCGACGCCCTCCTCGATGTAGCCGTCCTGCATGATGATGCTGTTCTTGATCTTCGCGCCCTTGCCCACGCGCACGCCGCGGAACAGCACGCAGTTCTCCACCTCGCCGTCGATCACGCAGCCGTCGGCGATCAGCGACCCGGACACCTTCGCGTTGCTGCGATAGATGGTGGGGATGGAGTCGCGCGTCTTGGTGTAGACGGGGTTGCTGCCGAACACGTCGTCGCGCACGCCGGGCTTGAGCAGGTCCATGTTGAAGTTGAAGTAGCCGCGGATGGTCTCGATCCGGCGGTAGTAGCTCTTCTCCTCGTAGGCCATGATCTTCAGCGCGCCGCTGTTGATGAACGGGCGCAGCACGTCGGCGTACAGGTCGTGGTTGCCGTGGGAGATCACCTGGTCCACCACGTACATCAGCATCGTGCGCTTGATCATCATCACGTTCAGGTACAGGTTGTCGTAGGAGGCCGCGTTGGGGTTGATCTCGATGTCGGTGACGACGTTGTCCTCGCCCACTTTGATGTAGCAGTGGTTGTTCTTCGACGAGGAGGAGAACTCCGTCACCTCGGGCGTGGCCTTCTTGTACATCAGCGTGATGTCCGCGCCGGACTTGATGTGCTGCTGGATCATCGGCTCGAACGAGGTGTTCATGATATAGTCGCTGTTGGTCAGGATCACGAACTCCTGGCGGGAGCGGCGCAGGTAGTCAAAGTTGGCCCGCAGCGCGTCCAGCACGCCGTTGTACTCGCCGCCGTTTTCGCGGGTGAGGAAGGGCGGCAGGATGAACAGGCCGTTGTTGCGGGTGTGCAGGTCCCAGTCCTTGCCGGAGCCCAGGTGGTCCATCAGCGAGTGATAGTTCTTCTGGGCGATGATGCCGACGTTGTGGATGTTGGAGTTGACGAGGCTGGAGAGTGTGAAATCGATGATGCGATAGCGCCCGGCCACCGGGATGGCGGCCACCGCGCGCTGGCTGGTCAGCTCGCGCAGCGTGAGGTCATCTTTTGAAGTATAGACAATACCCATGACATCATTCATATCAGGCGCCCTCCTTTCCGTTGATGCTGTCTGTGTCCGCCTGGATGCCGGCCTTTACCACGTAGCCCTCCGGCAGCGTGGTGCCCTGGCCGATCAGGGCGATGTCGCCGTCCGCTTCGCCGACTTTGCAATCCTTGGAGACGACGCAGTTCTCCGCCACGATGCAGCGCTTGACGACGGCGCCGGATTCGATGGTCGTGCCCGGCATGATGACGCTGTCTTCGACCACCGCGCCCTCGCACACGCGAACGCCCGCGAACAGCACGCTGTCGCTGACGGTGCCGCGGATGTCGCAGCCCTCGGTGATCATCGAGTTGGTTACCACCGCGCCCGCGGCGATGTAGTGGGGCGGCATCACCGGCGTGCGGGAGTAGATCTTCCAGCGCGGGTCGGTGAGGTCGAATTCCGGCGGCACCTTCAGAAGGTCCATGTTGGCCTCCCACAGGGAGGCGATGGTGCCCACGTCCTTCCAGTAGTCGGTGAACGCGTAGGCGTACAGCGCCTTTTTATCGTTCAGCAGGTTCGGGATGATGTTCTTGCCAAAGTCGTTCTTGCTCTTGGGATCGGCGTTGTCCTCGGTGAGGTACTTCTTCATGATCTCCCACGTGAAGATGTAGACGCCCATGGAGGCCAGGTTGCTCTTGGGCTTGGCCGGCTTCTCCTCGAATTCGATGATGGCGTCGTTCTCGTCCACGTTCATGATGCCGAAGGAGGGCGCCACCTCCCACGGCACGGGGCGCACGGCGATGGTCACGTCGGCCTTGCGGTCGATGTGGGCCTGCAGCATGCGGTTGTAGTCCATCTTACGCGAAGTTCTGGAAGATGGCGTTCGCGGTGCCCTTGTACCACTCGCTGCTGTCTGCGGTGGCGTAGGGCGGCAGCACGTAGACGCCGCCGTAGCTGAGGTCGAGATCCCAGGTCTGGCCGGAGCCGATGTAGCTGTTCAGCTCCAGTGGGCGATACTGGGTCAGCACGCCGACGGTGTCGATGTTGGAGTTGGTGCAGTTCGACAGGGGAAAGTCGATGATGCGATACTTTCCGCCGAAGGGCACGGCAGGCTTGGCCATGACCTTGGTCAGCAGGCCGAGGCGGCTTCCCTGGCCGCCTGCCAAAAGCATGGCGATACACTTCTTTTTCTTCACATTATCCCTACTTTCTCTTGCTTGATGGTCGGCGCTCAGTTGTGCCCGTTACCAAATCATAATATAGTATACAACATCTTTCCAAAAAAATCTATAGTTTTCGGGCGAATTTTGATATTTATTTAGTAGAAAGACACAAAAACGGCGCTGAAATCGTTTTCCGCGCCCGGCGCATATCCGGCGGCGCGCGGCGCATACTACCGGCGAGGTGATCCTATGAGAAAAATCGCGTTGACCGCGGCGCTGCTGGCCGCCGCGCTGCTTCTGTCCGGCTGCATGGGCGATCGGAAGGAGCCTGTTTCGTGGCAACTCAACAATAAAAGCGCGAACGCGCCGAAGATCCCGGAGTCCCTCGCCATCGGCGAGAACGGCCTGCCGATGCTGAGCGTGTACGACGCCGCCGCGAAGGAACTGACCGACATGGACGTGGAGAAGTACGTCTCGGGGGTCGTGGCGGGCGAGATGAAGAACGACTGGCCCGAGGAGGCGCTGAAGGCGCAGGCGATCCTCGCGCGCACGTTCGTGATGAAGTTCTGCGCGGACAAGAAGTCGAAATATGAGGGCGCGGACATCTCCACCGACGTGTCCGAGGCGCAGGCCTACGCGGCGAAAAGCGTCAACAAGCGCGTGGAGGACGCGGTATCGGAGACGCGCGGCCAGGTGATGGCGTATCAGGGCGAATTTCCGAATGCCTGGTTCCACGCACACTCCGGCGGCATGACGGAGCTGCCGTCCGTGGCGCTGGAGTACAAGGGCGGCGACCCGGCGTACCTCAAGCCCACCGAATCGGCAGAATCCGACAAGGCGCCCGACAACGCGAAGGCGTGGACCGCCACGTTCACGGCGGAACAGGTGGCGAAGGCGTGCGCCGACGCGGGCGTCAAGATCGGCGGGGAGATCAGGAGCGTGGAGATTGGCGAGAAGGGCGAATCCGGTCGGGCAAAGGCGCTCGTAGTCAACGGCGAGCGCGTGTCCGCGCCGTCGTTCCGCATCCAGATCGGCGCAAATAAGCTGCGCAGCACGCTGATCGACAGCGCAGCGGTGGAGGACGGGAAGGTGACGTTCACGGGCCGCGGCTTCGGCCACGGCGTGGGCCTTTCGCAGTGGGGCGCGTACCAGTTGGCCGAGGACGGAAAAAGCGCCCGGGAGATCATCGCGACCTACTTCCCGGGCGTTGAAATCGTGGAACTGTGGTGATTTTCTCGCCTCCCATGTGCAAGGGGAGGTATCGACGCAGTCGGCGGAGGGGTTGTAGAGAAGGACCAGATTGCCACGTCGGGCTTGCGCCCTCCTCGCAATGACGTAATCACAGCAAATACGCAACAACGTCATTGCGAGGAGCCCTTCAGGGCGACGTGGCAATCCGGTCCTCTTAATTATGCGTTCTCCTCTGGGATGTCCACCTTGATCTTCAGCGTCTCAAGCTGGTCCGGGCGCACGTCGGCGGGCGTGTCCATCATCAGGCAGTTCGCGCTGGTGGCCTTGGGGAAGGCGATCACGTCGCGCAGGCTGTCGCTGTCGGTCAGCAGCATCACCAGGCGGTCGATGCCGAACGCCAGGCCGCCGTGCGGCGGCGCGCCGTACTTGAAGGCGTCCAGCAGGAAGCCGAAGCGGTGGTGCGCCTCCTCGTGGCTGAGGCCGATCATGTCAAACATCTGGGCCTGCATGTCGGCGCGGTGGATGCGGATGGAGCCGCTGGCCAGCTCGATGCCGTTCATCACCAGGTCATAGGCCCGGGAGCGCACCTTCTCCTTGTCGGTGTCCAGGTACACGTTGTCCTCGGCGTACCAGCTGGTGAACGGATGGTGCGCGGCCACGTAGCGGCCCTCCTCCTCGCTGTACTCGAACAGCGGGAACTCGGTCACCCAGAACAGGTTGTACTTCGCGTGGTCGATCATGTCGTTCTTGCGGGCGATCTCGCAGCGCAGCGCGCCCAGCGCCTGCCAGACGACGCTCTTCTTGTCCGCGCCGAAGAACACGATGTCGCCCGGCTCGGCGTGCATCGCCGCGCGGACCTTCTCCACCAGCTCGTCGGTCATGAACTTGTTGAAGCTGCTCTTGACGGTCCCGTCGGCGGTGAACGTCATGTAGGGCAGGCCCTTGGCGCGGTAGGTCTTGACGAACTCGGCGTAGCCGTCGATCTGCTTGCGCGTCATCGACGCCAGGCCCTTCGCGTTGATGGCCTCCACGCGCCCGCCGGCCTCAATCGCGCCGTCGAACACGACGAAACCGGTCTTACCCAGCTTGTCGGTCAGGTCCACCAGCTCCATGCCAAAGCGCGTGTCGGGCTTGTCGGAGCCGAAGCGCTCCATGGCCTCGATCCACGGCATGCGCGGCAGCGGCAGCTTCAGGTCGATGCCCTTGATCTCCTTGAAGATGCGGGCGTAGACCTGCTCCACGACGGCGTAGATGTCCTCCTCGTCGATGAACGACATCTCGATGTCGCACTGCGTAAACTCCGGCTGGCGGTCGGCGCGGTTGTCCTCGTCGCGGAAGCAGCGCGCGATTTGGTAATACTTGTCAAAGCCGGCCAGCATCAACAGCTGCTTATAGATCTGCGGGCTCTGCGGCAGCGCGTAGAACGTGCCGGGGCGCAGGCGGCTGGGCACCAGAAAGTCGCGCGCGCCCTCCGGCGTGGACTTGGACAGGATCGGCGTCTCGATCTCGGTAAAGCCCGCCTCGTCCAGCGCGTAGCGGATGCAGTTGACCACCTTGCTGCGCAGCCGCAGCTTTTCCTGCATCGACGGGCGGCGCAGGTCCAGGTAGCGGTACTTCAGGCGCACCAGCTCGTTCTCGTCCACCTTGTCGTCGATGTAGATCGGCGGGGTCTCGCTCTTGTTGAGCAGCACGGCCTCCTTGACAAAAACCTCGATGGTGCCGGTGGCGAGGTCGCGGTTGATCGCGCCCTCGTCGCGGGCCCGGACCTCGCCCACGACGGTCACGACGTACTCGCCGCGCAGGCTGCGGCCCAGGTCAAAGGTCTGAGCGCCGCACACGTCGCTGTCAAACACCAGCTGCACCAGGCCCTCGCGGTCGCGCAGCCACACGAACACCACGCCGCCCAGGTCGCGCGTGCGCTGCACCCAGCCGGACAGATGGACGGTCTCGCCCACGTTCTTTTCATTCAGCAGACCGCAGTAGTGGTCCCTCTTGTGAGAAAGCATGTTCTTTTCCTCCTAAAGCGATTGATTGGCTTGTTTTTTCTATCGGGACGTTGCCCGGTATCGATCTGTACAGATTCTTCGACTGCGGCTTCGCGTTCGCTCAGCCTCCGCTCAGAATGACAGCGATACGCCGCATTTGTCATCCTGAGCGGAGCATCAGCGAAGTCGAGCACCATTTCAGAATGAGAAGGATACATCGCGTTTGTCATCCTGAGCGGAGCGTCAGCGAAGTCGAAGGATCTGTACATTACGTCATCGCGCAACGAATCTCACTTGCCCGAAAGCATCGCCACGATCTCGTCCTTCGCGACGTCAACCTCGCTGCTGGCATCCATATCCCGCAGCTTCACGACGCCCTTCGCCAGTTCGTCTCCGGCAATGACGATCACATTCTTGACGCCCAGCTTGCCCGCGTACTTGAACTGCGCCTTCATGCTGCGCGCGGCGTGGTCCAGGTCGGCCCGGACGCCCATCTCGCGCAGCTGGCTGACCAGCTTCACGCCCTCCAGGCGCGCCTCGTCACCCATCGTCACCACGAGCGCGTCCAGCTGAACCGGCGGCTCGGGGGCGGTGCCGCGCATGTCCTGCACCATGATCATCCGCTCCACGCCCATGCCGAAGCCGATGCCCGGGGTGGCGGGGCCGCCGAGCTCCTCCACCAGGCCGTCGTAGCGCCCGCCGCCGCACACCGTGAGCGGCGTGCCGTCGGGGCTGTCGGTGATGATCTCAAAGACGGTCTTCGTGTAGTAGTCCAGCCCGCGCACGATCCGCGCGTCGATCTCGTATCCGATGCCCAGCGCCGAAAGATAGCCCTTCAGCTTTTCAAAGTGCGCCGCGCAGTCCTCGCAGAGGTTGTCCAGCATCGCCGGGGCGTCCGCCAGCTTCGGCGCGTCCTCCTTGCAGTCGAGTATGCGCATCGGGTTGCGCTCGAAGCGCTCCTGGCAGGTCTTGCACAGGGAGGGCAGCTTCGGCGCGAGGTAGGCGCGCAGCTTGTCGAGGTAGGCCTTGCGGCAGGCGGGGCAGCCGATGGAGTTGATCGTCAGCTTCAAATCACCGATGCCGTTGGCGCGCAGCAGGCGCAGCGCCAGCTCGATGATCTCCGCGTCCACGCTGGCGTCCTTCGCGCCGAACACCTCCACGCCGTTCTGGTGGAACTGGCGCAGGCGGCCGGCCTGCGGCTTCTCGTAGCGGAAGCAGGGCGTGGAGACGTAGTACAGCTTGCAGGGCAGCGCGTCGGCGTAGAGGTGCGATTCGATGAACGCGCGCACCGCGCCCGCCGTGCCCTCGGGCTTCAATGTGATGGAGCGGTTGCCCTTGTCGTTGAAGGTGTACATCTCCTTCTGCACCACGTCGGTGGTGTCGCCCACGCCGCGCTGGAACAGCTCGGTGTGTTCAAAGACGGGCGTGCGGATCTCCCGGTAGCCCGCCAGGGCGCAGATCTCGCGCATGCTCTGCTCGATGCGCTGCCATCGGTAGGAGGCCTGCGGCAGAAGGTCCTGCGTGCCCTTGGGTGCCTGTGTCAGCATAACATAACCCCTTTCACGAAAATAAAACGCCTCCGTCCCATCCGTAGGGGCGAAGGTCTCGCGGTGCCACCCTGCTTGAAGTCACAGACTTCCACTCTGGTTCCGTTATCGCCGGAAATACGCCCCGGTTGAG
This sequence comes from uncultured Eubacteriales bacterium, assembly GCA_902773515.1. Lineage (GTDB taxonomy): Bacteria > Bacillota > Clostridia > Christensenellales > Aristaeellaceae > UBA2862. Next base: position 8,635 of record CACYET010000115.1, read on the forward strand.
GGGCCGCTCCGGGCTGTCGTTCGCCGTCTCATGCGCGGGGCGCTCTCAGCCGTGGCGTCCCTCTCTGAGCCGCTGGAGGACGGTTACTGTTCCCATCAAAGCGGATCGAATGTCAATGAAGCAATTATAGACGGCGGCGCAGAGAATGTCAAGCAAAATTCTGTTTACTTGGAATGAGTTTTTCATCCTTACGGCGCCAATGAACTGGACATGATCAGACAGATGTGCTACAATGCGATCATACATAGTAACATCGCCGTACCAAAGGAGATTGTGGAGCTATGAAGAAGTTTTTTGCCATCTTGCTGGCTTTCGCGCTCGCCATCGCCATGCTCGCCATGCCTGCCGTGGCGGAATCCGGCCCCAAGGCCGGCAAGACCAAGACGGTCGTGACGTTGTCTCAGAAGGGCACCGTCACGCTGTCTGTCGGGGAGACGTATCAGTTGACCGCCACGGTGACGCCCGCCGCCGCCGTCGTGTGGACCAGCAAGAAGCCGGGCGTCGCGACGGTCGACAACAACGGCAAGATCACGGCCGTCAAGGAGGGCACCGCGACGATCATCGCCAAGGCCGGCGGCAAGTCCGCGAAGGTGAAGGTCAAGGTCGTCGACCCGAACAAGCCCACCGGCATTAAGATCAGCCAGGGCAAATCGACGACGCTGAAGATGGGCGACACGCTCCAGCTGGGCACGACGCTCACTCCCGAAAGCGCCAAGGCGACGCTGACCTGGAAGAGCAGCAAGACGAAGG
>CACYET010000116.1:0-5974 GCA_902773515.1 uncultured Eubacteriales bacterium
TGATGTTCGCTACCGCGCCGAGTACCGTCGTCACCATAGCGAAGCGCGGGCTGCCGTCGGAGCGGATGATGGGATTCATGGCCTGCCCGAACATGTAGAAGGGCACACCCAGCGTGATCCAGAAGAAGTATTCTTTCGCGTGGTGAAAGGTCTCCTCGTTGACCGTACCGCCAAACAGCGTGAGGATGTGATTCATGAATACCAGATAGAATGCAGTCAGAACGATACTGGACACGACGCAGGCGATCACCGCGCTGCCGATGCTCCTGTGGGCGTCCTCGCTCCGATTCGCGCCAAGACTGATGGAGACAAATGCGCACGTGCCGTCGCCGATCATTACGGCGATGGCCAGCGCGACGACGGTCAGGGGGAATACTACCGTATTCGCAGCATTCCCATAACTGCCAAGATATGCAGCGTTGGCAATGAAGATTTGGTCGACGATGTTGTAAAGCGCCGCCACCAGCAGGGAAATAATACAGGGAACAGCATATTTGCGCATGAGCGTTCCCGGCTTTTCCGCAATAAGAAACTCATTGGAACGAACAACTGACATGGTACGATACCTCCAAAACATGGTAATGCGATACACCGCCGTATCGTATCTGCGAGGTGTATCGCATGTATCGTGCCACATGTATTCTGCTTGAGATCATTATGCCATATGTTTATTAATTCTTGTAGCTTTGAAAAATGAAGATTTTCTGCTGTTATATGCAGCCAACAAAGGATTTTAATGTGGGCATATGAAATCTAAGCCAACGGCAAGAAACAAATCAATTCTCAACAATATTATAATCCCAGACCCTTAGTGAGCCTGGGGCGCGTTTTTTCGTTCTTTACTCTTCCCGCTTCCGGAAGACGTCACCCATGTTGACGGTGCTCTTTTTCAGCATCCCGTCACGCACGTGGGTGTAGATGTTGGCGGTGGTCTGGTAGTCCGTATGGCCGACGATCGGAGCTGTGGCAGGGCATTCAGAACAAACCGACAGCAGAAGTATTGCTGCCTGGAGTTTGATACAGCGGTATTCACAGCGTTTGTGGAGAGGGTGATCTGTTGTGGACAGCAAGGGTAATTTGAATTTATGAATATTCAAAAAAAGATGCTAAATTGCGGTCCAGAAACTGAAAGCTCGGAGTTAAAATGATTCTGATGTGGCAAAAATCGTTCCGTTTTCTTTGCCACAAATTTGCCTCCGGGTGTTCTGAAATCGCTGGTTGTTGTACTATAGAGGAGCCTTCAATTTTTGGCTCTCAAAGAGAACTGTTAACCGAAGGGTTGTAGGTTCGAGTTCTACCTGAGGCGCCACGCGAAAACTGTGAGATTCGGATAGAATTTCACAGTTTTCTTTACGCGTTTTGCGGCAAGGATCGGCATTCCCTATTCCAGTATTTCCGGGTGATCCCGGGCGATCACGTCGAGATGCCGGGCTTCGTTGGCGGGATGGGATTGAATCGTCAACAGATAGGCCCTTTCGGCTGAGGCGGGAATGCGGGAGACGCGGGCCGTGTACCAAGGGCCGACATCGCTGTCGCCACAGCCACCGTCGCGATCGTCCCAGCGCAGCCTGAACGAGCTCTGGATAAAGCCCTTCGGGCTTGCCTCAATGCGCCGCGCCATGGTTTCAAAATCCATGAAGCGCAGGTATCGGGCCTGATCCACAGGCATGACTTCGCTTTCGCAAAAGCGCCGGACGCTCTTCGCCAGGGAACCGGCGCGGTCATAGGTCGGAAGGTTGTTCGCGGTATAGATGCGGCTGGATATGCCGCTGTCCGGATAGATGACCACGACCAGCTCATAGGTTGAAAACAGGGAATTGCCGTAGTTGAGCATCTCCCGGGCGGTCTGTATCTCGCGCTCCGAGTCAAAGGTGGTCAGCCGCAGCGCGAGCATGGCCCGATCCCTTTGCTTGGCGAGGCACTTTGCGCTGAGCCGGTAGTACACGTCGTTGTTGACGTACTCCACGGTCTGCCGGGTTCCGAGGCTGATGGCGTCCGTGGCCAGCTTCTTGATCATCAGGTACTGGTCGCTCCGATGGTCGTTGAAGGCGCGCTCCAGCGCGTCGATCGAGGCGTAGCCGAGCTCGTGGACGCGCCTGAGATAGCTGCTGTTGGCGTATACATAAAGGGCCTTGTTCCGGCCGCATTCCACCAGCGCCAGCGGCACGCCGGCGCTGTCGATGTAAGCGTCGGCGCTTGGCGCCGCGTTATCATCCGATTGCGCTTCACTGCGCTCCGCCTGTTCCATGCGCGCGTAGTCGTCCAGCGGGTTCGCGCTCAGGAAATTCAGGCGTCCGATCTGCTTCCAGTAGGCTTTGTCCTCCTGCGTTCCGAGCAGGTGCTTCTTTCCGTCGATGAAGGCCGTGAAATCAGACATGGAAAGCGGCCGGGAATAGAAGAAGCCCTGCTGCAATTCACAGCCGACCGCCACGAGGAAATCCCTGTGTTCCCGGGTCTCGATGCCCTCGGCGAGCGTGTGTATCCCCAGCGACTTGGCCATGCGAATCAGCGAGGCGAGCAGCTGCCGCCCCTTGGGCGTGAAGTTGTGGAGGAACTGCATATCGAACTTGACGACGTCGAAGCTGTAGCTTTGCAGGACGTTCAGCGAGGAATAGCCGCTGCCGAAATCGTCGATCCAGAGGGTGAATCCGGCGTTCCGGAACTGTCGGAAGATGCTCTGGAAGGTGTCGATATCCTCCAGCATCAGGCTCTCCGTAATTTCCAGCTTGATCGCCTCGTGGGGAACGTCGTAGGCTTTGAGGATGCCGACGATCCGGTCAAACAGCCGCTCGCCATTGTCGCGCCTGAAATCCAGCCGGGAGAGGTTCACCGAGAAGCAGGGCACGGGGGTTCCCCGGTCGCGCAGCTCGCGGTAAAACGCACACGTCTGCCGGAGGATCTCCATATCGAGATCGCAGATGAGGCCGTGCTTTTCCAATACAGGGACGAAATCCGCCGGTGAAAACATGCCGCCATCGGGGTCGTTCCATCTGGCGAGCGCCTCCGCCGAGATGATCATTTCGGCGATGGACGCGAAGACCGGCTGGAACCAGGCCTGGATGTGCCCCTGCTCCATGGCCTCGGAAAAGTGATGGACGATGTAGGCTTCGTTGACGCGATCCATATTGGCGCTCACCCTCGGTTTAGTGTTTCTCCTCTATTGCTTTCCCGTCCTGATCGTCGCCGCGTAGGCGCTGTTGCACAGGCCGAGCACCGCCGAGAGGATGAACAGCGTCTCGATGCCCAGCGCCTTCCAGATCCATCCGCCGAACAGCGCGATGAATATCGTGATGAGGTGGTTGACCGACACGCCGGTGGAGATCGTGGCCCGCACCTCGTCCGGGCTGTCCGAGATGTCCTGGACGTAGACGTTTGAGGCCATCGACGCCAATGAGATGATCGAATCCAGTATGTAGTTCAGACAGCAGACGACGAAGGCCACATTCATCGGGAAGATGTGGTGCGCGAAGCCGTAGAAGAAGCAGACGATCACCAGGATCAGCGTGTCTGCCACCATGACCACCTTGTATCCCAGCCGGTCGATGATCTTGCCCACCAGTGGCGACGCGAAAAAGCCGCAGACGGCGGAGACGGCGAACAGCGCGCTGATCACCATGGCGTTTGCGCCGTAGAACAGCACCAGCACATAGGGGCCGAACGTGAAAAACACCTGCTTGCGCGCGCCGTAGAAGACCTCCAGCATGTAGTACTTGGCGTATTTCTTTTTGAAGTAGAAGCGCCGCTTGTGCGCGTCGGTGGCGCTGTCGCCCGTAATGCGCAGGCTGGAGAGAAAGCCCAGGCCGACAATGCCCGCGCTGACGGCGAACACGGTGCGATATACGCCTGTCGAAGCCTTCACCAGCGCGAACGTGCCGATGATGATCAGGAAGCCCGCCAGCGTGCCGATCTGCTGCGCCGCGTTTTGAAGCCCCAGCGCCTCGCCGCCGCGACCCTCCCGAGCGTACTGCAGGGACAGCGTGTTGCGCATGCCCAGCTGCATGTGGTCGCCCAGGGAATAGACAAATATGCAGAGGATCACCAGCGCACGGCCGGGCGGCACGACGGCCTGAGCCGCCATGCCGGCCAGCATGAACAGCGCGCCGAGCTTGTAGATTTTCTCCGCCGAAAGCATGTACAGGGCCGCCAGTATGAACACCAACAGAAGCCCGGGCAGCTCGCGGAAGAACTCCGACACGCCCTTGTCAAACCCTGACATGCCCACGATTTCCGCCAGATAGTTGTCGATGACGCCCTTGTACAGGCCATACGCAAGGCTGAACGTCATCACCGACAGAAAGAACGGCCTGTATTTCGATTCCGGCCTGAATACCGATTCCAATCGCTTCATGTGGCTATTCCACTTCTTCTTCGCAAGGCTTTCCTATGCGTCCAGCCGTGCGCTGGCATCCTTCAATAGCTCGATGATGGGCAGGTGCTGGGGACAGACGCCCTCGCACTGGCCGCAGGCCACGCAGTCGGCGGCCCGGCCGTGGCCCTGGCCGACGAGGCCGCTGTAGAACGCCTTGGGCCGGAACTCGTCGCCGTACAGCTTCATGGTGTTCACCGCGCGGAACACGTCGGGGATGGCGATGTTCATCGGGCAGCCGTCGGTGCAGTAGCGACAGGCCGTGCAGCCGATCTGCTCCGCGGACATGATGCTCCTGCGCACCTCCTCCACCACCGCCTTCTCCGCGTCGGTCAGCGGTTCGAAGCGGGCGAAGGTCTTGAGGTTGTCGGCCACCTGTTCGGGGCTCGACATGCCGGAGAGCACAGTCATTACGCCCGGCAGCGAGGCGACAAATCGCAGCGCCCAGGAGGCGATGGAGGCGTCGGGGCGGATCGCCTTGAACCTGGCTTCCAGCTGAGGCGTAAGCTTTGCCAGCGTGCCGCCCTTGACCGGCTCCATCACGATAATGGGGATGTTCCGGCGGTGCAATATTTCATACAGCCTGCCGGACCGCACCACCGGGTTTTCCCAGTCGGCGTAGTTCAGCTGGATCTGCACGAACTCCACCTCGGGATGGGCGTCCAGCAGCTTTTCAAGGTATTCCGGGCTGCCGTGGAAGGAGAACCCGAAGTGGCGAATCCTGCCTTCCGCCTTCTTTTCCATCGCCCATTCCCAGCAGTTCAGGCGGTCGTAGGTCTCGCCGTTGCCGCCGTCCTCCACGGAGTGCATCAGATAATAATCAAAATAGTCCAGGCCGCAGCGCTCCAGCTGTTCATTGAAGATGCGGTCCCGGTCCGCCTCCTCCTTCATGCACCAGGCGGGCAGCTTGGTGGCTACCGTGTAGCGCTCCCGCGGGTGGCGCTTTGCCAGGGCTTCCTTGACGATCCTCTCGGAATTGCCCCCGTGGTAGACATAGGCCGTGTCGAAGTAGGCCAGCCCCGCGTCCAGATAGGCGTCCGCCATCCGGCAGACCTGCTCCAGGTCGATCTTGCCGTCCTGCTCCGGCAGCCGCATCAAGCCGAAGCCCAGCTTCGGCATGGCATTCAAATCGATGCTCATGTCATTTTCCTCCTCAATATCCGGTCGTCGATTCACAGCATCATCCGGTAGATGGCTGCGCAGTCGTCTTCGTTCAATGTGACAAATCCCGTGATGCTGCCGGGCCTGCCGTCGCCGTTGCAGAGCACGTCCACCAGCTTCGGGATGTCCTCCGCCTTGCCGCCGAGCTCGCCGAGGGTTCCGGGCATGCCGATGGATCTGAGGAACTTCCTCAGCGCCTCGATGCCCGCCTTTGCGGTGACCTCGGGATGGGCAAAATCCATCGGACACCCCCACACCCGCACGGCGACCTGCGCAAAGCGCATGACATCGTGGTCCATCACATAGGTAAACACCGCCGGCATCGTCACGGCGAGGCCCGCACCGTGGGCGCAGTCGTAGAGCGCGGACAGCTCGTGCTCGATGTTGTGGCTGTTCCAGTCCTGGCTCCGGCCCACGCCGCAGGAATTGTTGTGCGCCATCATGCCT
>CACYET010000116.1:5984-10125 GCA_902773515.1 uncultured Eubacteriales bacterium
ATCATGCCTGCCCACATGATGTTCGCGCGGGCTTCGTAGTTGTCGGGGTTCTCGATGACGCGCGGCCCCTCGTGGATCATCGTCAGAAGCAGCGCCTCGATCAGGCGGTCTGTCACTTCGACTTCTTTCGTGTTGGTCAGGTAGCGCTCGTAGAGGTGCGCCATGATGTCGGTGATGCCGCAGGCGGTCTGGTACGGCGGCAGGGTCTGCGTCAGCGCCGGGTTGAGGATGCTGAAACGCGGGCGGATGGCGTCGCCGGTCGCGACGCGCTTGAACATGCCGTCCTCGTTGGTGATCACGGAGTCCGGGCTGCCCTCGCTGCCCGCCGCGGCGATGGTCAGTACCGTACCGACGGGCAGGGCCTTTTCGATATACTTGCCGCTGTAGAAGTCCCAGAAGTCGCCGTCGTAGACCGCGCCCGCGGCAATGGCCTTGGAGGAGTCGATCGTACTGCCGCCGCCGACGGCCAGTATGAAATCAACGCCCTCCCGTCGGCACAGCTCGATGCCATCGCGCACCAGGCCGCTGCGCGGGTTCGGTTTTACGCCGCCCAGCTCCAGCCAGGGGATGCCAACGCTGTCCAGCGAGGCCTTGACGCGATCCAGCAGCCCCGAGCGAACGACGCTGCCTCCGCCATAGTGGATCAGCACCTTCGTGCCGCCAAAGCGTCTGACGAGCGCGCCGGCGTCCTGTTCGCGATCCTTGCCGAACGCAAAGTAGGTGGGGGAATAGAAGTCAAAATTGTTCATGCGATGGCCTCCTCTTGCCTGATGATGTGTCTGTTGCGTCAAAGCGTCCGGTCACGGCTGCGTCGGCGCCGGGAAGATTTCCTGTATCTTCCGATAGAGCAGCTCCGCCAGCTTCGCGTGGCCGTCGGCGTTCATGTGGATGCCGTCCGAGGCGTCCGCCGAGATGAACGCGCCGGCATCGAGGAAGTGCGCGCCGTTTTGCGCGGCGACGCGCTCAAGGTGCGGGGCCAGCTGGCCGCAGCGCTCGACGGACTTCGCGTCAAACTCGTCGCTCAGCCAGCTCGTGTACACGCCCTCGGTCATGCGGATGGGCGACACGATCAGGATTTCCGGCGTCCTTCCGCCCGGGCCGTAGCCGTATCCGCCGCCGGTGACGCGGCCGATCAGCCGCTGCACGCCGTGGGCGATCACGAAGGGCGGCTTGTCGAACACCCGCTTGGAGTCGTTGGTGCCCAGCATCAGGATCACGAGGTCGACGGGCATGGCCGTCAGCAGGCAGACGTCGATGGCCTTGAGGCCGTTGCGGTGCTCCTCCATGAAGCAATCGAACATCGTCGTGCGCCCGTTCAGCCCTTCCTCCGCGACCCGCCAGCCCGCCCCCAGCATTCCCTCCAGGCGTCCGGGCCAGCGGATGTCCCACGGGAAGCGGTTTTCGGCCTTGACGGGCGGCCGGTCAGCACGGGGCATGAAGCCCCAGGTGTTGGAGTCGCCGAAGCACAGGATTGATCTCATCGCGCATCCCTCCCTGAAAATCAGTCAAGTCCGTCTATGTCGCCTTCATTATAGACTCCGGGGATTTCAAACGCAATCGCTCTTTTGAACATATGAGAATAGATCAAGATGATTGAAGTATTGTTCATTGAAATGGGCGGCCGATCGCGGTAAAGTACACGCGGTCGATTGACAGTATGAACGGGAGATCACTTAGATATGATGCGTTCGAGAACCATGAACATGAGCCGGGGCCGGCCGCTGAGGCTGCTGGCGGCGTTCGCGCTGCCGCTGCTCATCGGCAACCTGTTCCAGCAGGCCTACAACCTCGCCGATTCGATCATCGTGGGCCGCTTCTTGGGGGCCGGGGCGCTCGCCGCCGTCGGGGCGACGGGCTCGATCTCGTTTCTCTTCTTCTCCGTCTGCAACGGCATCAGCGGCGGCGGCGGCATCGTCACCGCGCAGTACTTCGGCGCGGGCGACGCGCACAAGGTCCGGCGCGCGATCGTGAATTCCGCGTACATCACGCTCAGCACGTCCGTGGCCATGGGCGCGCTCGCCTTCGCGCTGACGCCGACGGCGCTGCGCCTGATGGGAACGCCCGCGGACATACTGCCCGACGCCGTCACCTACATGCGCATGATGTGCCTGAGCGTGCCGATGATCGGCGTCTACAACTACGCGGCCTCGATGCTGCGCGCGCTGGGGGACTCCCGGACGCCGCTGTTCTTCTTGATCGTGGCGTGCCTGATCAACGTGGGGCTGGATTTGCTGTGCGTGCGGACGCTGGGCATGGGCGTGTTCGGGGCGGCGCTGGCCACGATGCTGGCCCAGCTGCTCGCGGGCGCGGGCTGCCTGTTCTTCGCGGTGCGCACGAACCCCTACTTCGCGCTCAGCCGCAGCCAGATGGGCATCGACTGGGAGATCATCCGCCACGCCGTGCGGCTGGGGCTGCCGCTGGCGCTGCAGTGGTCGATGATCGCCGTGTCCACCACGGCGCTGCAGACGGTGGTCAACCGCTTCGGCACCACCGCCGTGGCCGCGTTTACCGCGACGAACCGAATCGACCAGCTCACCCAGCAGCCCTTCGGCTCGCTGGGCATGGCGCTTTCCACCTACGCGGGGCAGAATTACGGGGCCGGGCGCGTGGACCGCGTGCGCGCGGGCCTGCGCGACGGCATGCTCGCCATGGCGGCGTTTTCCGGGGTCATGCTCGTCGTGATGCAGCTGTTCGGCGGCAGCTTCGCCGCGGCCTTCGTGGAGGATGCCGAGGTCGTGGCGCTGGGCGGAAGGGCGCTTCGGCTGACGAGCTGCTTCTATATCTTCCTCGGAACCATCTACGCCACCCGCGGCACGCTGAACGGCGTGGGGGACACGCTGTTTTCGCTGATCAACGGCGTCATAGAGATGCTCTGCCGCATCCTTTTGCCGATGGGCCTGATGCTGATCGACGGCGTCGGGGTATGGGTCATCTGGTGGACGGCGGGGCTGACCTGGGCCGTCAGCGCCGCGGCCTGCACGCTGCGCTACCTGTCCTGGCGCGCCGCGAAGGCGCGCGGGGTGCCGCAGGCCGCATAGGTCATTCGCTTTCCCGAGACGCCGAGCGCCGAAACTGCCCCGGGGTCACGCCGAACAGGCGGCGGAACTGGCGGCTGAAGTGCTCGGCGTTGTTGTAGCCGCACAGCGCCGCGATCTCCAGCACGCGCAGCTGCGTGTGGGTCAGGTAGTCCCTGGCCAGCCGCATCCGGCTGGCGATCACGTCGTCCATGCAGGTCACGCCGAACTGCCGCTTGTACAACAGGTGCAGGTAGCCCGCGCTGATGTGCAGCTGCGCGGCCATATCCGGCACGTTCCAGTTCAGCCGCGGCTGGCTCTGGATGCGCCGCCGAAGCGCCGTCAGCGCCAGGCGGTAGTCCGTCTCGCCGCCCTGGTCGATCCCCGCGCGCAGCTTCTGGAACAGCAGCGACATCAGCTGCGGGATCACGGCCTCGCGGTTGCCCTGCGTGTGCTCCCAGGTCAAAAGCTGGAACAGGTTGTGGCAGTAGTCCGGGTCGGGCGCGGGGAAGGGCCGGTTCACCAGCGGGAACTGCGTCACGTAGGGCTCGTCGGACGAGAATATGATCCAGTCGTTGCTGTAGGCGTCGCCGCACGCGCCGTAGTGGATGCGTGCGGACGGCGAAAACAGCGCGGCGTGGTGCGCGGGATAGACGCGCTCGCCCTCCTTGTCCCTAAAGCTGAGCGGCGTGTGCGTGAGGATGAGCAGGTAGTAGCCGTGATCCTCCGGCACGTCATAGATGAAATCGGCGGGATGAACAGCGTCATACCCGATCATGTGAATGGTGTCCAAGCGCGCGCCTCCTGATGGGTTGATGTATATCGTATTGAATGTTTCCCGCCGTCAGGCCAGTACGAGCTCCGTAAAGGACCAGGCCGGGATGGCGTAGGTATTGGGGCCGTTCGGGTTCGGCGCGGTGTACTCGCACTCGACGGCGATGTTGCCCGAACACTTCACGGTCTCCTGCGCGCGGCCGTCCGGGGCGCTCATCCGGCGGGCGCGGGCGGTGCGAAACGCGCGTCCCAGCGCCGAGAAGTCCAGCGATACGCGCGCGTCCCGGTCGCACTTGTTGACGAGGTAGACGATCAGCTTCGTCTCGTCCGCGTTCCAGGCGGCCTGGATCTCC
>CACYET010000117.1 GCA_902773515.1 uncultured Eubacteriales bacterium
TTCTCCAACGCCGAGCGGGCGGAGGTGCTGGTGCAGGCGCTGCCCTACATCAAGCGCTACAACGGCAGGATCGTCGTGGTGAAGTACGGCGGCAACGCCATGATCAACGAACAGCTGAAGCATCAGGTGATGGAGGACATCGCCCTGCTGTGGCTGATCGGCGTGAAGGTGGTGCTGGTGCACGGCGGCGGGCCGGAGATCAGCCAGACCATGAAGCAGCTGGGCAAGGAGGCGCAGTTCGTGGACGGCCTGCGCGTCACCGACCGCGAGACCGTGGACATCGTGCAGATGGTGCTGGCCGGGAAGATCAACAAGACGCTGGTGAACCTGCTGGAGATGAAGGGCGGGCGCGCCATGGGCATCTCCGGCATGGACGGGCGGCTGATCGAGGCCCGCGTCAAGGACGAGCGCCTGGGCTACGTGGGCGAGATCACGAAGGTGAACATCAAGCCCGTCACGGACCTGCTGGAGAAGGGCTACATCCCCGTCATCTCCACGCTGGGCTGCGACCGCGAGGGCAACACCTACAACATCAACGGCGACACCGCCGCAGCTTGCGTCGCGGGCGCGCTGGGGGCGGAACGCCTGATCATGCTCTCCGACATCCCGGGCCTGCTTCGCGACAAGGACGACCCGTCCACGCTGATCCCGGAGCTGACGATCCAGGAGGCCGCGCAGCTGCGCGACGCGGGCGTGATCTCCGGCGGCATGATCCCGAAGGTGGAGTGCTGCGTGGACGCCATCCGCATGGGCGTGCACAAGGTGATCATCATGGACGGCCGCGTGCCGCACTCGATCCTGATGGAGATCCTCACCGACGAGGGCGCGGGAACGATGGTCAAGGGCGCGGGATACGCGCAGGAAATATAAAGCAGAGTTGAGAGTTAAGAGTTAAGAGTTAAGATACAGTGGGAATCTCTTGATACAGTGCGGATTGGAAACGGAATGTACAGATCCTTCGCTTCGCTCAGGATGACAACGAAGCGAAACATGTCATCCTGAGCGAAGCGAAGGATCTGTACGAATCGATTTCGAACAGCCTCTTGACGATCCCTCAACTCTCCGTAAAGAATCCAAAGAAATCCGTCAGGATTTCCACCGCAGCTACACTCTAAACTCTCAACTCTAAACTCTCTGTCATGCAACACATTTGTGTGGGAGGAAACATTATGAGCAATACGATGTCTCTCGACAAGACCTATATCGCCAACACCTACGCCCGCTTCCCGGTGGAGCTGGCGTCGGGCAAGGGCTCGCTGGCCCGGGACGCGAACGGCAAGGAATACATCGACCTGGGCTCGGGCATCGCCGTGAACGGCTTTGGCATCTGCGACGAAGTCTGGCTGAAGGCCGTCACCGAGCAGCTGGGCAAGCTCCCCCACGCCTCGAACCTCTACTTCACCGAGCCCTGCGCCCAGCTGGCGAAGATGCTGTGCGAGCGCACGGGCATGAAAAAGGTGTTCTTCGGCAACTCCGGCGCGGAGGCCAACGAGTGCGCCATCAAGGCGTCGCGCAAGTACGCCGCCGAGAAGCACGGGCCGGACTGCTACACGATCGTGACGCTGCAAAACAGCTTCCACGGGCGCACGCTGACCACGCTGTCCGCCACCGGGCAGGACCACTACCACGAGCTCTACCAGCCGCTGACGCCGGGCTTCGCGCACATCCCCGCCGGGGACCTGGAGGCGCTCAAGGCGCTTGCGAAGACCACGAAGATCGCTGCGGTGATGATCGAGTGCGTGCAGGGCGAGGGCGGCGTGGTGCCGCTGGACAAGGCGTTCGTCGAAGGCCTCTCCGCGTTCTGCGCCGAGAACGACGCGCTGCTGGTGGTGGACGAGGTGCAGACCGGCAACGGCAGGAGCGGCCAGCTCTACTCCTACATGAACTACGGCATAAAGCCCGACGTGGTGACCACGGCGAAGGGGCTGGGCGGCGGCCTGCCCATCGGGGCGTGCCTGCTGGGCGAGAAGGTGGAAAACGTATTCGCGCCCGGCGACCACGGCTCCACCTTCGGCGGCAACCCGGCCGCCTGCGCCGGCGGCGTGAGCATATTGAGCCGCATCGACGACGCGCTGCTCGCGGGCGTGCGGGCGCGCAGCCAGTACATCTTCGACGCCCTGACGGGCGCGCCGGGCGTAGAGTCCGTCAGCGGCATGGGCCTGATGATCGGCATCAAGCCCGTCAAGCCCGCGCGCGAGGTGGTGGCGAAGTGCATCGAGAACGGCGTGCTCTGCCTGACCGCGAAGGACCGCGTGCGCCTGCTGCCCGCGCTGAACATCCCGATGGACCAGCTGGAAAAGGCCGTGGGCGTGCTGAAGGCCGCGCTGGCAGGATGAGAATAATGACATAAAAGGGCCCCGCACCATCCGGCGCGGGGCTGTTTCTTTGGGGGAGACCAGATTGCCACGTCGCTTCGCTCCAAACGCTTCGCTAGGCCTGCGGCAGCGCAATGACGTACTGCCGATTTTCAATGTATTCCCTCGGCCGCAAGCAACCACGTCATTGCGAGGAGCCCTGTCCGCAGGCAGGGCGACGTGGCAATCCGGCCTTTCACACTTTAATTTTCCATCTCCCTGCACTTCTCCAGCAGGCTTATGATGGGCAGGTGTTGGGGGCACGCGCCCTCGCACTGGCCGCACTGCACGCAGTCGCTGGCCCGGCCCTTGTCCTGCGTCACGATCGTGTACTCGCGCACGGTGCGGAAGTGCGGGCTGCCCTTGCGGCGGTTTGCCACCGTGAAGATCTCCGGGATCGGGATGCCCATCGGACAGCCCTCGGTGCAGTAGTGGCAGGCCGTGCACGGGATGGACTGATCGGCGTTCAGCGCCTCCTGCGCGCGGCGGATCGCGTCCTGCTCGGCCGCGTTCAGCGGCTTGAAGTCGCGCATGTAGCTGAGGTTGTCCTCCATCTGCTCGAGGCTGCTCATGCCGGAGAGCACCGTGATCAGGTTGTCCAGGCTCGCCACGTAGCGGATGGCCCACGAGGCGCACGAGGCGCTCGGGTCGGCCTCCTCCAGGATCCTTCGCACGGCGGGGATCGGGTCGGCCAGTATGCCGCCCTTCACCGGCTCCATGACGGTGACCGGCTTGCCGTGGGCCTTGCAGATCTCCCAGTTGCGGCGCGAGGCCACGCCCGGGTTCTCCCAGTCGGCGTAGTTGATCTGCAGCTGCACGAACTCCGCGTCGGGATGCGCCGCCAGCAATTCCTCCAGCATGTCCGGGTCGGCGTGGAAGGAGAAGCCCCAGTGCTTGATCAGGCCCTTGGCCTTCTGCTCCTTCACGAAGTCCCAAATGCCGTAGTCGTCGTACTTGTCCACGTTGCTGCGCTGGATGGCGTGCAGCAGGTAGTAGTCAAAGTAGCCCGCGCCGGTGCGCTCCAGGCTGGTGTAGAACTGCTGCTTGGCGCTGGCCTCGTCGTGGCACTGCAGCCAGGCGTTCAGCTTCGTGGCGAGGGTGTAGGCCTCGCGGGGATAGCGGTCGGCCACGGCGGCCTTGAACGCGGCCTCGCTGCGGCCGTCGTCGTAGACGTAGGCGGTGTCGAAGTAGGTGCCGCCCGCCTCGATGAAGCGGTCCGCCATCTTCGATACCTGGGGGATGTCGATGGTGCCGTCTGGGTTCTTGGGCAGGCGCATCAGCCCGAAGCCCAGCTTGAAGGCGTTGTTTCCCGGATGGTCGCTCATGCTGTTCCTCCTTTTCACGGGTCGTTGGGTTGAGAGGGATTCCCTCCGTCATCGCTTCGCACTGTGCGGTATATGGATTCGGGCGGGCGGCGCAACGCCGCCCCTACAATCGCGCTCTCCAAGCGAGAGAAATCACGTCTGCGGGGCGTCGAGGTCCACCGGTCCCTCGGGCACGCTCGAGGCGCTCTGCGCGTCCGTTGTGTCCGTCACATCCGGCTCCGCCTGCTCGTCGGCCTCGGCGCCGGGCGCGTCCTTCATCACCAGCTGCAAATCCTCCACGCTCATGTAGCCCTGGTGGCCCTTGTAGCGGATCAGGCACCAGCCGCCGTCGATGTCCAGCACCTCCAGCTGCACGCCGTCGGGCAGGTGGCCCAGCAGCTTCGCCTCGTCGGAATCGTCGTCGTAGACGCCCGCGCCCTGCTCCACCACGCTCTCCACCAAGGCGTAGGCCACCATGGAGGCGTCCAGGCGCTCGTCCTCCTCCTCGGCCTCCAGCGCGTCGTCGGGGCCGGTCCAGAAGTTCAGGTAGCGGTTCATCAGGTAGCCCTCGCGGCCCTCGCACACCACCTGCGTCCACTCCGTGAACTGGCGCTGTACGCGCAGGCTGGTGCCGTCGTCCACCGTGGCGAGCACGGCGGCGTCGGCGCTGGGGCCCTCCCGCAGGTTCAGCGCGGGGGCCTCGCCGTGGGTGTCCACGGTCACGTAGTTCACGAGGCTGGAGATGTCCAAATACTGGTCGTTGGCGGCCAGGTATTCGGCAAACACCTCGCTGGGCAGGTTCGCGCCGGCGTAGTAGTCGCTGGCGGTGCTGCCCACGGTGTACACGCGGTCGTCCGCCGCCGAGGTATACCGCAGCACGGACAGCTCCTGATCGAAAAAGTGCACGAGGCTGTTCTTCACGTAGCCGTTGTCGTCGCCGCTGCGCACGCGGCTCCAGGACTTGCCCGGCTCCAGCACGACGACGACGGTGCCGTTGCGCAGCGACTTCACCTTGCCGCTCTCCTGCGAGGGCTTTTCGCGCAGGGCGACGCCGATCTCCACCTCCACGCGGGCCATGTTCAGCTGGTCGGTGGCCTGCTCGCACGTGTACTCGTCGTCGCCGAAGGTCTCGCGCACCTTGCCGGCCTCGTAGTCGATGGCCTTCTGCACGGCGCTGGTGGCCACGCCGTCGTCGCCGTAGCAGTAGGCCCTCTGGAACGCGCGCACGGCCTCGGTCACGTCCACGTCGTACACGCTGTCCAGCGCGTCGGCGTCGTACAGCTTGAGCGCGGCCAGGTTTTCCTGCAGCTTGCGCACGGCGGGGCCGCCCATGCCCTCGGACAGCTTCACGTTCATGGCCGTGGGCGCGTCGGCATCGTAGATCCTCTGCTGGAAGTCAGCGGTGGCCACGCCGTTGAGCGCGTCGCCCAACAGGTACTGCGCCACGCGCACGGCGTTGATGGTGGTGCTGTCGTAGACGCCGGTGATCTCGCCGCTGTAGATGCCCAGGTCGCGCAGGCGGTACTGCAGGTTCAGCACGTCCTGGCCCTCGTCGGAGCGCCCCAGCGCGCCGGGCTCGGAGGAGATGCCCAGGAAATTTTCGTAGGAGAAGCCCTTGGACGCGTCGTAGGTCTCCTGGAACAGCAGTTCGCGCAGGCTCTCCTTGCGCTCGCCGCTCTTGAGGATCTTCACCGGCGTGCCCGGCAGGCAGTTTTCGGAGATGAACTGGGCGTCCTGCCAGCGCACGCGCACACAGCCGTGGGAGGCGGGATACCCGAACTTTTTGAGACACGTGGGGTCGATGGCCTGCATCGACTTTTTGTTGTACGGGATCGAGTGGAACAGCACCTTGCCCCAGATGCGGGTGGCGTACTTGACCCACAGCTCGCCGATGCGATACCAGGGCTGGCGGTCGGAGCCGTCGCGGGTCTCGGGCAGTATGAAGTCGCCGGTGGGCGTCCAATCGTTCAGCCCGGTGGAGCAGAGCATCTGGCGCACGATCTCGTTGGTGCCGTTCATGTAGATCGTCACGATCTGGCTGGAGATGTCCACCTCGATGCGGTAGGGCAGGTCCTCCGGACCCTGGGCCCGGGCCGCGCCGCCGGGCAGGGCGCCCGCCAGCCCCGCCAGCGCCAGCGCGCACACCGCGATAAGCGCAAGGATTCGCTGCAATTTCATTCGTTCAACCTCGTCGGCATGGATTGCGCCCCGCCGCGCACGCGCCGGGAACGCATAGTAACCTATATAGTACTATATCATATTTTCGTCATATTTGCAGTG
>CACYET010000118.1 GCA_902773515.1 uncultured Eubacteriales bacterium
GGAAGGCGTACAGCTGGACGAGATCCACGAGGCGATCGTGATCAGGAGCATCGACCCCGGCGTGACAAAAGAATCCGTCAGCGCGGTGACAAGGATGGGCGGCTTCGGCCAGCGGATGACCGGACAGCACTGGGACACGTTGGAGGTCAGCGTCTCCTACGCCATCGACGTTCCGAAGCGGGAGATGGCGCTGAGGCGGCAGATATTCGACGCGGTGAACGCCTGGGCGCTCAAAAACCGCGATCATATTGGAATCACGTTCCTCTCGAACATCGGCCAGCTGGGCCTTAAGTGGCCCGGGGTCCGGGCGGGGGACTACCTGCTGAACGTCGGAAGCCGCGCGTCCGAGGCCCAGCTGGCGGCGTGGGGGATGGACCGCTTTACGCCGTCTATTGAATTGAACGCGGGGCAATTGCACCGGCTCGGCGGGCGCATGGACCTGGTGATGTGGGGCCGCATCCCGCTGATGCACCTGCGGCACTGTCCGCTGCGCGCGGCGAAGGGCGTGAAGGGCCCGCACGCCGACTGCCGCCATTGCGACGCCTGCCCGCCCGCCGAACGGCTGGACGGCAGGGCGCTCGTGGACCGCAAGGGCGTGGCCTTCCCGCTGCGGCGGCTGGCCATGGAGGGCGGGGAATCGGGCGGCGGCTGCGTCGTGCAGGTGTTGAACTCCGCGCCGCTGATGCCGCTGCGCCGCCTGGACCGGCTGCCCCGGGCCGGGGGCTGGCGGCTGCTGTTGAATCCCGACGAGCCGACCGCGGCCGTCGTGCGGGTCTACCGCGCCGCGCTGGACGGGGAGAACTTCCGGACCCTGTCGGAGTGGGAGATCATCGAGAACATGAACACCACGACCGGGCACTACTTCCGGGGCGTGGAGTGAAACACTTATAAATATGGATACGGAGCGATGCGTACAGATTCTTCGACTGCGCTTCGCCTACGGCGCCGCTCCGCTCAGAATGACAACGCTGCGCTTTGCCTGTCATCCTGAGCGAAGCGAAGGATCTGTACGACTTGAACTTGAACGAAGATTGGATCGGAGTGCAAAACCATGAACGAACGCAACCTTCGCGTGCTGGAATTCCCGAAGATACTGGAGATGCTCTCGGCGCTGGCGGTGACGGACCCCGGGCGCGAGGCCGCGCGGGCGCTGACGCCGTCCGGCGACGCGGACACCGTGCGGCGCTGGCAGGCCGAGACCGAGGAGGCCGGGACGATCTTCGCCTACCACGGCTCGAACCCGATGGCGTACTTCACCGACGTGCGCGCGTTTTTGAAGCTGGCGAAGGCCGGCGGCACGCTGAGCCCGAAGGCGCTGTTGCAGGTGGCGGACGCGCTGCGGGCGTCGCGCACGGTGCGAGGCGCGCTGGTGACGGACCGCGAGGACACGCCGCTTCTGACCGAGATGGGCTCGCGCCTGTCGACGAACCGCTCCCTGGAGGAGGAGGTCTTCGACGCGATCATCTCCGAGGAGGAGATCAGCGACCACGCCAGCCCCGAGCTCTACGACATCCGCCGCCAGATGCGGGTGCTGAACGAGCGCGTGCGCGACAAGCTGAACGGCATCATCCGCTCCGCCACGATGCAGAAGTACCTGATGGACGCCATCGTCACGATGCGCAACGGGCGCTACGTGGTGCCGGTGAAGGCCGAGTGTCGCGCGAACGTGCCCGGCATCGTGCACGACCAGTCCGGCACCGGCTCCACGCTGTTCATCGAGCCGATGGGCGTCGTGGAGGCCGGCAACGAGCTGAAGCAGTGGACGATCAAGGAGAAGAACGAGATCGAGCGCATCCTCGGCGCGTTCTCCGATCGCGTCGCCATGGACGCGGAACTGATCGCGAACAACCTCGACCTGATGGCGCGGCTGGACGTGATCTTCGCCAAGGCGGCGCTCGCGCGGCAGATGCGCGCCGTGCCGCCGAAGCTGAACGAGGAGGGGCACGTGCGGCTGTTGCAGGCGCGGCACCCGCTGATCGACCCGCAGAAGGTCGTGCCCTCGACGCTCTGGCTGGGCGAGGACTTCACCACGCTGGTGATCACCGGCCCGAACACCGGCGGCAAGACCGTGACGCTGAAGACGGTGGGCCTTCTGTCGCTGATGGCGCAGGCGGGCCTGCAGATCCCCGCGGCCTACGGCTCCGAGCTCTCGATCTTCGACGAGATCTTTGCCGATATCGGCGACGAGCAGTCGATCGAGCAGTCGCTGTCTACGTTCTCGTCCCACATGACCAACATCGTCGGGATACTCCAGGCCGTCACGCCCCGGTCGCTGGCGCTGTTCGACGAGCTGGGCGCGGGCACCGACCCGACCGAGGGCGCGGCGCTGGCCATGTCCATCCTCAGCCATTTGCTAAAGATGAAGGTCACGACGATGGCCACCACGCACTACAGCGAGCTCAAGGCCTTCGCGCTGGGCACGCCGGGCGTGGAAAACGCGTCGGTGGAGTTCAACGTGGAGACGCTCCAGCCCACCTACCGGCTGTCCATCGGCGTGCCCGGCAAGAGCAACGCCTTTGAGATCTCGCGAAAGCTGGGCTTGCCGGAGTTTTTGATCGAGGACGCGAACAACCGCCTCAGCAAGGACGCCGTGCGCTTCGAGGACGTGATCGCCAACGCCGAGTATCACCGGCAGATCGCCGAGAAGGAGCGCGAGCTGGCCGAGCAGGCGCACATCGAGACCCAGAAGCTGCGCGACGAGGCGGAGAAGCTGCAAAGGGAACTGGCCGCCCGACGCGAGACGGAGCTGCGCAAGGCGAAGCAGGAGGCGCGGCAGCTGCTCCAGAAGGCGCAGCGCGAGAGCGAGCAGATCATCTCCGATTTGAAAAAGCAGCGCCAGAGCGGCGTGAAGGAGCACGAGCTTCACAACTTGCGCGCCCAGCTGCAAAACGCCATCGACGACAACAGCGAGCAGATCGCCGCCGCGGGCGAGGGCGGCCCCGTCACGAGCGCGATGGTGGGCGATACGGTGCTGCTTACGAACCTGAACGCCAAGGCCGTGGTGCTCACCGAGCCGGACGCGAAGGGCGAGTGCACCGTGCAGGCCGGCGCGCTGAAGCTGAAGGCGAATCTCGCCGACATGCGCACCGCCCGGCCCGACAAGCCCGAGAAGGCGAAGGGCCGACAGCCCGCGAAGGGCAGCGGCGGCGGCTCGGCCTACGTCGGCATATCGCCCCGCGCGGTGCAGATGGAGTGCGACGTGCGCGGCATGAGCCTGGACGAGGCGCTGCTGGCCGTGGATATGTTCCTCGACGGCGCGGTGCTGAACAAGCTCTCGCAGGTGTACATCATCCACGGCAAGGGCACGGGCGTTCTGCGCAGCGGCATCCAGCAGCACTTGAAGAAGCATCCCGCCGTCAAGACCTTCCGCCTCGGCAAGTACGGCGAGGGCGAGGACGGCGTGACGGTGGCGACGCTGAAGTGAGGAGTGAGGAGTTTTTACAATGCAGAATATCTACGATAACCCGGTTTTCTTCGAGGGCTACAGCCGCCTGCGCGAGCGGGCGGTCAACGCCAACAACCTGTTCGAGATCCCCGCGCGGATGGCGCTGCTGCCGGACCTGGCGGGCATGGCGGTGCTGGACCTGGGCTGCGGCACGGGCGAGGATTGCTTTGAGTACGCCCGGCGCGGCGCGGCGAAGGTCGTCGGCATCGACATCTCCGAGAACATGCTTTCGGTGGCCCGGGAGAAGAACGCCGACCCGCGCGTCGAGTACCGCTGCCTGCCGATGGAGCGCGTTTTTGAGCTGGAGGGCCCCTTCGATCTGGCCGTCAGCGCGCTGGCGCTGCAATATGTCGAGGACTTTGCTGGCGTCGTCAAAGCGGTCTACGACCTGCTGAAGCCGGGCGGGCGTTTCGTGTTCTCCCAGGAGAACCCGATCAACACCTGCTTTACCACCGGCGAGCGCTGGACGAAGGACGCGGCGGGCAACAAGCTGTGGGCCAACCTCTCGAACTACAGCGTGGACGGCGCGCGCGAATCGACCTGGTTCGTGGACGGCGTGAAGAAGTACCACCGCACGTTCTCCAGCGTCATCAACGCGCTGGCGGACGCGGGCTTCGTCGTGGAAAAGCTGGTCGAGCCTTACCCGGACGAGGCGATGGCGCGCGAGTACCCGGATTACGCGGACCTGCTGCACAAGCCGGATTTCCTGCTCGTGCGGGCGAGGAAACCGTGACGGCGCGTTTTCACTCCGTTCACATCCCGTTCACGCCTGTGTGCTAAAATGATCGCGAAACCGCGTTGAGGTGATTGCCATGACAAAGACGAAGATCCTGCTGGTGGACGACGACCCGAACATCCGCCAGCTGGTGAACCTGTACCTGGAGAAGGAGGGCTTCGAGGTCGAGATGGCCGACCGGGGCGATACGGCGCTGCAGCAGTTCAAGCAGTCGCCGCCGAACCTGATGCTGCTGGACGTGATGCTGCCGGGCATGGACGGCTGGCAGGTGCTGCGCGAGGCGCGGAAGGTGTCGAACATCCCCATCATCATGCTCACGGCCAAGGACGAGACCTTTGACAAGGTGCTGGGGCTGGAGCTCGGCGCGGACGACTACATCGCCAAGCCCTTCGACATGAAGGAGCTCGTGGCCCGCATCAAGGCCGTCGCCCGGCGCTACCAGGCCCCGGAGGCCACCGACGCCACAAAGGAGCTGATCTTCCCGGGCCTGACCGTGAACATCAGCCAGTATTCGGTGACCTACATGGGCAGGGAGCTGGAGATGCCGCCCAAGGAGCTGGAGCTTTTAAACTTCCTGGCCAGCCACCCGAACCAGGTGTTCACGCGCGAACAGCTGCTGGAGCAGGTGTGGGGCTATGACTACTTCGGCGATTCCCGCACCGTGGACGTGCACGTGAAGCGCCTGCGGGAAAAGCTGACCGAGGGCGAGAAGCTGGGCTGGCAGATCAAGACGGTCTGGGGCGTCGGCTACAAATTCGAGGTGAAATAGCCCATGCGCAGGAGCCTGTTCTGGCGCACCTACAGCGTGCTGCTGGCGGCGCTGCTGGTGACGATCTTCATCTTCACGGGCGTCCGGATTACATGGCCAACCTCTCCGCGCTCAGCTTTTTGCAGAGCAACGCCACCATGCGCTCGGTGATCCGCGGCAAGCTCGGCGACATCTACAGCGCCTACAATGCTGATATTTGGATCGTCAGCTACGATTCCGGCACGGTGCAGTACGTGGACAAGAGCTGGAACACCACGCGCTTCATCGCCACCGACGCCGTGATCGAGCAGCTCTCGCTGATCCAGCAGGGCAACGACATCCGCGTGGAGGGCCTCTTCCCGGACATGGAGGAGGGGGAGAAGATCGTCACCATCGGCGTGCCCTGGTATTACGGGGAGAACGAGGTGGTCGGCGCGGTGCTGCTGCACATCCCCAAGAAGTCGCTGAGGGTGGGCCTGGGCGGCGTCATCCGGCAGATACTGCCGCCCGCCGCGCTGGCGCTGCTCGTGGGCACGGTGCTGGCGTTCTTCCTGGCGCGCAGCCAGATCCGCCCGCTGAAGGAGATGTCGAGCGCCGTGCGCGAGTTCTCCAAGGGCGACCTGACCCGCCGCGTGGACGTGCACTGCGGCGGCGAGCTGGAGGAATTGGCCGACTCCATCAACCGCATGGCGGGGGAGCTTTCGCGGCTGGAGGACTCCCGCCGCAGCTTCGTGGCCAACGTGTCGCACGAGCTGCGCTCGCCGATCACCTGCATGCGCGGCTACGTGCAGGCCATGCAGGACGGCGTGATCGACGCGGCCGATATGCCGCGCTACTACCAGATCGTGCTGGACGAGACGGACCGGCTCACGGGCCTGGTGAATGATTTGCTGGACCTGTCGCGGCTGGAATCGGGCAAGTTCCCGCTGACGCTGGCGCCGTTCGACGCGAACGAGCTGATGCGCCGGAACCTGATCAACTTCGAGCCGCGCATCGACGAAAAGAAGATATCCGTGCAGGTGGAGCTGGCGGACGGGCCGCTGATGGTGATGGCCGACGCCAACCGCGTCAACCAGGTGGTGTCCAACATCATCGACAACGCCGTGAAGTTCATGAACGGCGAGGACAACCGCCTGACGGTGCGCACCGCCCGAGAGGGCGCGAACGTGCGCTTCACCATCGCCAACAACGGGCCGCGCATCGCCGAGGCCGACCTGCCCTACATCTTCGAGCGCTTCTACAAGGCCGACAAGGCCCACACCTCCGGCCAGGGCACGGGCCTGGGGCTGTCCATCTGCCAGCGGATCATGCAGCAGCACGGCTCGAAGATCACCGTCCGCTCCGACGACAGCGAGACCGCCTTCGAGTTCCTGCTGCCGGTCGCGGGGGAGTGAGGAGTTAGGAGTTAGGAGTGAGAAGTTAAAGATGGTGTTTGCCGCGCGGCAGCCTCTATTCCTGTTCCCTGCTCCATGCTCCCTGTTCCCTGTTCCCTGTTCCCTAATATTAAGATGTCATTACGCCGATTGGCAAACCGCCCGGAAAGGTTTATAATATGGGGTAATCGACGAACGATTACCGACGAAAGCGAGGATATCGATATGAAGACCACGAACGTCATGGCGCGCCTGCTGGCCCTGCTGCTGGCCGCGCTGATGCTCTCGGGCATGCTGGCCCTGGCCGAGCCCGCCGAGACGGAGCCCGCGGAGGCTTCCGAGACGGAGGCCGCCGAGCCCGCCGAGGCCGAAGCGCCCGCGGAGGACAGCTCCTACGGCCTGATCTACTCCGCCAACAACCCGATCCCCGACATCGCCGACCGCGTGCGGCCAGCCATCGTGCAGGTCGTCACGAAGGTGGAGAGCTGGGACCCCGCGACCCGCGTCGCGGACGTGTACGACGCCGGCTCCGGCTCGGCCTGCTACATCCGCCCGCTGGAGAACGGCGAGGGCGGCTACCTGCTGACCAACTACCACGTCATCCAGGACACCGACGTCTTCACGGCCACCTGGCTGGACGGCACCGAGAGCGATCTGGAGCTGGTGGGCTACGACGACGGCAGCGACATCGCGATCCTGAAGTTTGAGGGGCCCGTCCCCGGCGACGCCGAGCCCATCCCGCTGGGCGACTCCGAGACGCTGCGCATCGGCGAGCTGGCGATCATCATCGGCAATCCCGGCATCGACGACGTGATGTTCGGCAGCGTCAGCGCCGGCATCATCTCCGGCCTGGAGCGCGCCGACCCCGGCCTGGGCAACTTCTCCCACCACATCACCACGATCCAGATCGACGCGGCGCTTACCGGCGGCTACTCCGGCGGCGCGCTGCTGAACGCGAAGGGCGAGATGGTGGGCATCCCGGTGATCTACACGCTGGGCGAGGGCATGAACTTCTGCATCCCGATCAGCGCGGTGAAGGGCTTTATCGACCAGATCATCGACAGCGGCAACGTGGTGCGCCCGCGCATGGGCGTCACGGTCGTCACCATCGACGGCCCGGACGAGGCCATGCGGCGCTTCCCGCCCTGCGGCGCGCAGGTGTACTCCGTGGAGAAGGGCACCCCGGCGGATAAGGCCGGCCTGCAGGAGAAGGACGTCATCACCGAGGCCAACGGCATCCGCGTGAAGTCCAGCCGCGACCTGGTGGACGCCGTGGACCAGTGCGGCGAGGGCGAGCCGATGAAGCTGGTCGTGTACCGCTACGAGTACGACGACGACGGCAACGTCAAGGGCGGCTATGAACAGCTGACCATGGAGCTGGAGCTGGAGATCATCGACTGACGAACAGAGGCGCGGCCGCCTGCGGGCGGCCGCGCCGTTGAAACGATTGGGAAGGGGAGAGGGCGCTATGCAGTTGACCGGCGCGCAAATCCTGATGGAGTGCCTGGTGGAGCAGCGGGTGGACACCGTGTTCGGCTTCCCGGGCGGCACCATATTGAACGTCTACGACGCCCTGCTGGACTACCCGGGCATCCGCCACATCCTCA
This sequence comes from uncultured Eubacteriales bacterium, assembly GCA_902773515.1. Classification (GTDB taxonomy): domain Bacteria; phylum Bacillota; class Clostridia; order Christensenellales; family Aristaeellaceae; genus UBA2862. The sequence continues at coordinate 7,910 of CACYET010000118.1, forward strand.
CCGCGCACGAGCAGGGGGCCTGCCACGCGGCGGACGGCTACGCCCGATCCACCGGGCGCGTGGGCGTCTGCTTTGCCACGTCCGGCCCCGGGGCCACGAACCTGGTCACCGGCATCGCCACCGCCTACATGGACTCCTCCCCCGTGGTGTGCATCACCTGCAACGTGGACCTGCCGCTGCTGGGCAAGGACTCCTTCCAGGAGGTCGACATCACCGGCGTCACGATGCCCATCACCAAGTGCAACTACCTGGTGCGCGACGTCAATGACCTGGCCGACACCGTGCGCGAGGCGTTTGCGATCGCCCGCGGCGGCCGGCCCGGCCCGGTGCTGATCGACATTCCCCGGAACGTGACGCTGGAGAAAACGGAGTACGAGCCCCTCACGCGCGCCCAGCACGGCATGACCGGCAAGCTGGGCCGCCTGATGAAGCGCTCCAGCCAGGATTTCAAAGCCCCCGAGCCGGACTACCGCGACATCGACATCCTCGCCGATATGATCCGCGCCAGCGAGAAGCCGCTGCTGATCTGCGGCGGCGGCGTGGTGCGTGCCCGCGCGGACTGGGAGTTCGAGGAGTTTGCCAACCGCATCGACGCGCCTGTGGGCATGACCGTGATGGGTGCGGGCGGCTTCCGCGGCCTGAACAGGCTGTGCATGGGCCTGGTGGGCATGCACGGCAGCCAGGCCAGCAACATGGCCGTGGACGCCTGCGACCTGCTGATCGCCGTGGGCTGCCGCTTCTCCGACCGCGTGGCGCTGAACCCCGCGGGCTTCGCGCGCAACGCGAAGATCGTGCAGATCGACATCGACCGCAGCGAGATCGACAAGAACGTGCTGACGGCGCACCACATCATCGGCGACGCCCGGCGGGTGCTGCAGCTGCTCAACGAGCGCATGGAGCAGCTGGACCACGCGGCCTGGAAGGACTACGTGTTCTCGTTCAAGACCGAGACCGAGTACGACGAGGCGGACGACCGGCTGACGCCCAGCCAGATCCTGGACGCCATTGCCCGCATCGCGCCGCGCGACGCCGTGTTCGCCACCGACGTCGGCCAGCACCAGATGTGGGCCATCCAGCATCTGCACTTCGAGTACTCCGGCCAGCTGGTCACGTCCGGCGGCTTCGGCACGATGGGCTTCGGCCTCGGCGCGGCCATCGGCGCGCAGGTCGGCAACCCGGACAAGGTGGTCATCCACATCACCGGCGACGGGAGCTTTCGGATGAATCTGAACGAGCTGGCGACGGTGGAGCACTACGACCTGCCCATCATCACGGTGCTGTTCAACAACGGCGCGCTGGGCATGGTGCGCCAGTGGCAGACGTTGACCTGCAACGGCCGCTACTCCCAGACTACGCTGGACCGCGGGCCGGACTTCGTGAAGCTGGCCGAGGCCTACGGCCTGGCGGGCCGGCGCGTGACCCACGTGGACCAGCTGGAGGTGGCGCTGAAGGACGCTATCGCCGGCGGCAGGGGCATGGTCATCGACTGCGCCATCGCCACGGACGAGATGGTGCGCCCGATGGTGTCCGGCGGCGGCAACATCACCGAGTTCGTGGTGGACTGAGAGGGGGCGGCGGCGATGAACGAAATCAAGAGGCATACGCTGGCAGTGCTGGTGGACAACGAGGCGGGCGTGCTCAGCCGCGTCGCGCGGCTGTTCTCCGGCAAGGGCTACAACATCGACTCCCTGGCCGTGGGCACCACGAACGACCCCGCCGTGTCCCGCATCACCATCGAGGTGCTGACCGACGAGCGCCAGGCGCGGCTGATCTGCATGCAGCTGCGCAAGCTGATCTGCGTCCACTCCGTCAAGCGGCTGGCCGCGGAGCGCGCCATAAGGCGCGAGCTGGTGCTGATCAAGGTGTCCGCGCCCACGCACGAGATCCGCAACGAGATCATACAGATCGCCAACATCTTCCGCGCCTCGATCATCGACGTGGCCACCGAATCGCTGACCATCGCGCTGATCGGCGACGACAGCAAGGCGGAGGCGATCCAGAAGCTGCTCAACGAGTTCGGCATACTGGAGCTGGTGCGCACGGGCATGGTGGCACTGGAGCGCGGCCAGTTCACGATCGACGAGCAGACCAAGGAGAAGGGCGAGTTTGACTACGGCAAGAACGTGCTGTAATGTTCTCCCAAGCCTTCCCCTTCAAGGGAAGGTGCCCCCGCAGGGGGCGGAAGAGGTCGTTCTCTTCCCAACCGCCCGCCCTGCTAATCACCTGTAACAGAAAGGAATCAACATGGGTAAATCCAATTTTGCTGTATTTGTGGACCTGGAAAACGTCGGCGCGAAGGAATCGCTGCTGCTTTCCATCATCGAAAAGGTCAAGATCCGAGGGGATATCCTGCTGGGCAAGGTGTACGGCTACACCGACCGCTACACCGACCTGAAGCCCGTGCTGCTGAGCAACACGTTCGCCGTGGTGCCGTCGCTGCGCTGGGGCAAGGTGCAGAAGAACAACCTGGACATCCAGCTGGTGATCGACGCCATGGAGGTGGCCTACACCAACCCGCTGATCGACAGCTTTTGCATTGTGTCCGGCGACAGCGACTACACGCCGCTGGTCGGCCGGCTCAAGAGCATGGGCAAGCACGTGCTGGGCATCTCGCGCTCCGAGGCGGCCAGCAACATATTCGTCAACGCCTGCAACGAGTTCGTGTTCCTCGAATCCGTTGCCAAGCGCCAGCCGAAGAAGAACAAGAAGGAGGAGCGCACGCCGCTGGACGGCGACATCAACGAGCTGGTCAGCCAGGTGGAGACCATCGTGGGCGACCAGGACGAGGAGCAGATGTACGCCAGCGAGATGAAGAACACGCTGCTGCGCCTGCGGCCGGACTTCTCCGAGAAGAGCTACGGCTGCGCCACGTTCGGAAAGCTGGTGGAGCAGATCACAAAGCGCTCGGACAAGCTGATCAGCTGGACGGAGAACTCCGCGCTGGTGATCGGCCTGGAGGCCGAGGCCGAGGACAAGGAGCCGAAGCTGGACAAGAACAACTGGCTGCCG
>CACYET010000119.1 GCA_902773515.1 uncultured Eubacteriales bacterium
CAGCCCGCGATACCACCGGATCAGCGGGTCGCGGTAGAGCAGCATCAGCGCCGCGGCGAGCGCGATGGCCGGGCCGAACGGAAACGCCCGATCGCCGTCCCGCCGCTTGAGCGCGGCGTTCATAGCGAGCCCCAGCACGCAGGCCGCGAGCAGCGCAAACAGCGTGCCGATGATCCCCAGGTACAGGCCCACCACGGCGAACAGCTTGATGTCGCCGCCGCCCATCGATTCGCGGCCCAGCACCCTGTCCATCACCAGCGATATGCCCAGCAGGCCGCCGCCGAAGAGCAGCGCCGCCGCGAGCGAGCGCAGCACGTCGCCCCAGCCGGTGAACACGAACGGCAGCGACGCCAGCCACGCCAGCGTGGACGCGATGTGGCAGCCGTCGGGGATCGTCATGTCCTCCAGGTCCGTCAGCGTCAGCAGGAACAGGCAGCACAGGAACGCGTAGTTGCGCAGGCACAGCACCGTGAGGTCAAACCGCAACAGGCACAGCACCGTCGCCAGCGCGAAGCCCAGCTCCGTCAGCGGATAGCGCGCGGAGACCTTCGCCCCGCAGGCGCGGCACCTGCCCCGCTGGAAGACCCAGCTGAGCACCGGTATGAGCTCCCGCGCCGTCAGCTCGTGCCCGCAGGCGGGACAGCGGCTCCGCCCCCTCAGGAACGATTCCCCCCGCACGATCCTAAAGGCCGCGCAGTTGAGGAAGGAGCCCATCACGGCGCCGAGGCAGGCCGCCACGGCGACGCAGTACGCGAGTATCGGCCGACAGGTGTAGATGGACAAGCGCCATCCCCCCTCTCGACCTGCTCCACCCATATCGGTTCATCCTTTACTTTAAACCAAAAAAAACCGGATGTCAAGCCCATCCGGATGTGCGAAGTCAAGTTTTGAAAAGTTGTATATTTTATCTCGAATTTTGATCATCTCAGGGCCTTATTTTCACTGGGATGAATAAGCGTCGCCGGTCCAGCCGTCCTGCGCGCTCCAGATGGCGCAGTAGTTCTCGTCGGCATAGATGAACCAGCACAGCTTGCCGGCCTTGACGCCCTTCGTGCTGAAGGTGCCCTCGCCGGAGATGCCGTAGAACGACACCACGCCGTCGTAGCCGGTGGAGGTGGCGGTGCCGCGGTGCAGGCCGGGGATCTCGTCCACGCGGACGCACTCCACCACCTTGCCGTTGATGCCCACCGACACCTTGTCCGGCGTCGTGTCGCTGCCCTTGCGCGCCTTCATGAGGCTGTCGGTCAGCTGATCGCGGACGCGGCTGGCGTTCAGGCGGCAGCGCTGGCGCTCGTCGGGGTCGTGCAAGCCGCAGATGGGCTCGAATACGCCGCTGCTGTCCCGCACGAGGTACACCGTGCCGCCGGCGGGGCAGATGTTCGCCCGCGCGGGCATCACCTCGTCCAGCGTGGTCATGGCGTCCTCCACCGTGCCGGATTCATAGTGGGACAGATAGTCGATGATCAGGCCGTCGCGGGCGGACTTGATCGCCTGCTCGCAGGCGGTCTTTTCCGAGCGAAAGCGGAACGCGTCCCACTTGGGCATCGCGATGATGACGAGCATGACGGCGACCAACAGCAGCAGCAGTGCTACCAGGCGGTTGATACCGCCCCGGTCGCGTCGTGTCGCCCATCTCTTCATTCTCTCCATCGCTCTGTCCTTTAACATCTGTGTATTACATCGCGCTGTACATGCCGAACATGGCCATGTAGATGGCGATGACGATGAATCCCGCGAAGGCCGCCAGGAACACCAGCACCGCGGGCTCCAGCTTGGCGATGGCGGCGGTGGTGGCCTGCTCCAATTCGGTGTCGTAGTAGTCGGCGGTCATGCGAAGCGTCTGCTCCAGCTCGCCGCTCTCCTCGCCCACGCCGGTCATGTCCACCAGGATCTCCGGCAGGCACGCGGCCTCGTGCATGCTGTGGCCCAGCGTGTGGCCCTCCTCCAGCCGGCCCGTGATCTTGCCGACCTGCTGGCTGACGTAGTAGTTGTCCAGAACGCGGCTGGTGATGGTCACGGCCTTGGTCATCGGCAGGCCCGCGCTCATCATCATGGCCATGGTGTTGGAGAACTGGCTGGCGCTGTTGAGGATCGCGATGTTCCCCAGCACCGGCAGCTTCATCTGCAGCTTGGCCAGGTTCAGCCGCCCGTTCTCGGTGTTGCCGTAGAGCTTGAAGCCCAGGAAGATGGCCGCGCCGATGCCCGCGATCACCATCCAGTAGTGGCTGAAGAAGTTGGACATGCCGATCAGGATCTGCGTGGGGATGGGCAGCTCCGCGTCGTAGCTGTCGAAGATGGCGGTGAACGTGGGCACCACCTTCACCATCAGCACGATCACGACGATGATGGCCACGACGAACACGAACGCCGGATAGATGAGCGCGCCCTTGACCTTGCCCTTCATCTTGCTCTGCTTTTCAAAGTGCGCGCTGACGGATTCAAACGATTCGGCCAGGCTGCCGGCCGCTCGCGGCCAGCGATCGGCCGCCGTCCACGTCCTTGGCCACCTGCTCCAGGATGCGCCTGAGGGGCTTGTCGGTCATCTTGTCGGCGATCAGCTCCACCGTGCGGCGGATGGGCACGCCGGCCTTGAGGATGACGGAGAACTGTCGGCACATGAGCATGAAGGCCTTGCCGTCGAGCTTGTTGCCGCCGACGTCCGCGGTGAGGAACGAGGCGATCTTGTTCTTCTCCTTCACCTCGTTGATCTGCAGGACGATGGTGTACATCTCCTTGATCTTCGCGGCGGCGTCCAGCTCGTTGAAGCCCTCGATCAGGCCGGAGACCTTCTTGCCATCCCGGGAAAGGGCGGAATACTTGTATTGGGGCATGTCGCGCCCTCCTTTGCGTCAGGCCGCGCTCCGGCGGCGGAAAATCATGCGTTCTTCTTGATGTAGTCCTGCTCGTGGGCGTAGGTCATCGCCATTTCGCGGGTGATCTGGCCGGAGCGCACCAGGCGCACGAGGGCCTGGTCCATCGTCTGGCCGCCGATGGCGGCGCTGGTGGCGATGGCGTTGGCGATCTGCGGCGTGTTGCCGTTGCGGATCAGGTTGCGGATGGCGTCGGTCACGACCATCATCTCGCAGGCCAGCGCGCGGCCGCCGCCCTTCTTCGGGATCAGCTGCTGCGTCAGAACGGCCTGCAGGCACATGGACAGCTGCAGGCGGATCTGCACCTGCATGCCCTCGGGGAACACCTGCACGATGCGGTCCACGGCGTCGGAGGCGCTGCCGGTGTGCAGCGTGCCGAACACCAGGTGGCCGGTCTCGGCGGCGGTGATGGCGGTCTCAATGGTCTCGCGGTCGCGCATCTCGCCGATCAGGATCACGTTCGGATCCTCGCGCAGCGACGCGCGCAGGCCTGCGGCGAAAGACATCGTGTCCTTGCCCACCTCGCGCTGGTTGATCGCGCACTTGTCGGGCTTGTAGATGTACTCCACCGGGTCCTCCAGCGTGACGATGTGGGCCTTGCGGGTGTGGTTGATGTAGTCCAGCAGGGCCGCCAGCGACGTGGATTTGCCGGAGCCGGTCTCGCCCGTCACCAGCACGATGCCCTTGTGCAGCTCCGGCAGCTTCAGCGCCGCCGGGGGCAGGCCCAGCATATCGAGGTTCGGGATCTTGTCCGACAGCAGGCGCAGCGCCACCGACGGCAAGCCCTGCTGGCGGAAGATGTGGATGCGGCAGCGGTTGCCCGCGTAGGTCTCCGCCGCGTCCAGCTCGCCGGTTTGCAGGTAGATGTCGTAGGCCTCCGGGGTGCCCGAGAGCTCGCGGGCGTAGGCCACGCAGTCGGAGGAGGTCAGCGGCGCGTCCGACATGTCCTCCAGCTGGCCGTCCTTGCGGTACTTGGGCGGCAGCCCGGCGATCAGGTGGATATCGGACGCGCGGTCCTCTCGCGCCTTGAGAACCAGTTGTTCGATCGTCATAGCCATGTCGATAGTCTCCTTTATCGTAACGTTCGTATCGGGCGGGCGGTGGGACCGCGCCCCGCGGCGCAACGCCGTCCCTACGGGATTTGCGGCAGCTCCTACTCCCTACTCCCTACTCCCTACTCCCTGTTCCCTGTTCCCTGTTCCCTGTTCCCTAAATATCCTCATAAATCACGCGCAGGACCTCGTCCGCGGTGGTCTTGCCCTCCTCCACGAGGCGGATGGCGTTGTCGCGCAGGGAGACGAAGCCGCTGTTGGGGTCTTTCAGCAGGCCCTCAATGGCCTCGCGGCCCGCGCCCTTGGCGATCATGCGGCGGACCTGGATGGTCAGCGGGAAGATCTCAAACACGGCGGTTCGGCCGCGATAGCCGGTGTCGAAGCACTCCGGGCAGCCCGCGCCGCGGTAGAACGTGCGCCCGGGCACGTACTCCAGGCCCAGCTCGCGCTGTTCATCCTCGGTGGGCTCGTAGGGCCTGCGGCAGTTGGGGCAGATGCGGCGCACCAGGCGCTGCGAGAACACGCCCTTCAGCGCGCTGGCGACGAGGTACGGCTCCACGCCCATGTCCGTCAGGCGCTCGACGGTGCCCAGCGCGTCGCTGGTGTGGATGGTGGAGAGCACGACGTGGCCGGTGATGGCCGAGCGCATGGCGATCTCCGCCGTCTCGCCGTCTCGGATCTCGCCGACGGCGATGATGTCCGGGTCCTGGCGCAGTATCGAGCGCAGGCCGCTGGCGAAGGTCATGCCGATCTTCTCGTTGATCTGCACCTGGTTGACGCCGTCGATGTTGTACTCGACCGGGTCCTCCAGCGTGACCAGGTTCACCTCGCGGGTGTTCATGTCGCCGATCATCGTGTACATCGTGGTGGATTTGCCGCTGCCGGTGGGGCCGACGACCAGGATCACGCCGTTCTTGATCTTGATCAGGCGTTCGTACTTCTCCATGTCGTCGCCGGTGAGGCCGATGTTGTTGCGGCTCAGGCGCATGCCGGACTTGTCCAACAGGCGGGCAACGATCTTCTCACCGTACACGGTGGGCAGCGTCGAAACGCGCAGGTCGATATCCTTGTCGCGCACCTTCACGTTGAAGCGGCCGTCCTGCGGCACGCGGCGCTCGGTGATGTCCAGGCCGGACATGACCTTCACGCGGCTGGTGACGGCGGCCTGCAGCTCGCGCGGCACGGTCAGTATATCGCGCAACAGGCCGTCGATGCGCATGCGCACGGAGAACTCCGTCTCGCGCGGCTCCATGTGGATGTCGCTGGCGCGCTCGGTGACGGCGCGCTCGATGATGGCGTTCACCAGGCGGATGGCCGGGGCCTGGTTCGCGGACTCCTCGCCCACCTGGTTGGCGGAGAACGAGTTGTCCACAGCGGTGGTGGTCTCGCCGGATACGGCGGCCTCGCGCTTCATCTCCTCGATGGCCTTGGCCGCGCCCTCGTTGCCGTAGAGCACCTGGATGGCGCGCTCCACCGCGTTGGACATGGCCACCATCGGCACCACCTTGCGGCGCGCGGCCTTGCGGACCTCCTCGATGGCGTAGAAGTTCAGCGGGTCGCTCATGGCGATGTAGAGCTCGTCGCGCGCGATGCGCACGGGCACCACCTGGTACTGCTTGGCGATGTTCTTGGGCACCACCTGCACCAGCTCCGTGGGAATGTTCACCTTGCTCAGGTCGATGAACTCGATGCCCAGCTGCATCTGCAGGGCTTCGATCAGCTCGCTCTCGGTAATGAAGCCGTTTTCCTGCAGCACCGTGCCCAGACGCTTGCCGCTGCCCTTTTGCAGCCGCAGGCCCTCTTCCAGCTGCTCCTTGGTGATCAGTCCCGCGGAGATCAGCAGGTCGCCCAGGCGAAGGTAGCCCTTGCCCGCCGGTTTTTTATCCTTGTTTCCAAATACTGCCAAACTGCATCCCTCTGTTTCCGGATGGTCCAGGATTTTGTCTGTTCTGCGTCGTTAGAAGCCGATTCCGCCCGATCCGCCGCTCGAGGCCACGTTGATGACCAGGATCTCCGGCGCGGGCCAGTCGCCGTAGTGGGTGGCGACGAAGTCAGCCGGGGCGGCGCTTTCGCCCGTCGTGGCGTCCTCTTGGATGCCTTCAGCGCCCAGCTGGGAGACGGTCTTGAGGTTGTACTTCGCCACTTTATTCTTATCGACCGTGGCGTAATACAGGTCAATCAGGCCCGAAGCCGTGGAGGGCTCGGCGTTCTTCCAGTCCGCTGGAGCGCCGCAGAAGGTATTGTAGCTGTCGGCGGAAGCGTCCAGCGCCGTGATTCCCGTCACGGTCGCAGTATCGCCCACCGGCGGCAGGTAGCCATACGTCGTAGACCCGTTCTCCGTCGTTTCCGTCGGGTTGATGATCTCGAAATAGGAGCAATCTGTGAAGGTTCCGTTGACGTTATAGCCCGCAAGCGCTCCCAATTTCGCAGAGTTGGACGCGCCCTTCACCAGGCCCGTGGCATAGCTCTTTTGGATGGCTTTGCCGGATTCGCCCACCAGGCCGCCCGCAGTCGTCCCGCCGGAGACAGAGCAGGTCGAGTAGCAGCATTTGACGTCGGTTTGACCCTGTTCTCCGATCAGGCCGCCCGCGTTGGTTCCGCCGGTGACGTTATAGGCCGGCGTTGTTTTCCCGTATTCAGACGCCGTGACTGCGTCATTCTCCTTCTTTTCCGTCGTGTGTCCGGCGGAATAGCTGGCTTCCACGCTCCCGCCATGGCATTCGCCGATCAGACCGCCGGCGTTCTTGTTGGCGTTGACGACCAGCGCCGCAGCGCACTTTTGCACAGTGACGCCCGTCATAGAACCGATCAGGCCGCCCGCGCTGCCGCCGACGGATTGGATCGTTGCGGCAGACTTGGCAGCTTCAAACGAAGCCGTGTTGCAAGCCAGCACGTTCTCAAATGTCACCTTTTTATCCGTGGTGCCTTCCGCCTTGCCCGCCAGCGCGCCCGCGCTGCCGGCATTCGTGACTTTGCCTGTGGCTGAGATGTCGAAATCGATCAGTTTCAGATTGCGCACCGTCACTTCACCGGGCGCGGCCCAGGTCACAGTGCCCTCCGCTTTGCTGGTTATCTTGCCGAACAGGCCGGCAGGATCAGTGCCGGAGGTGCTTACCTTCACACCTGTGATGCTGTGGCAAGTCCTGCTCGCCGCACCTCCGGTGCCTTCGACGGGCGCTCCCTCGTAAACCAAGGCATAGTCGACGTTCACGGGCAGGAAGCAACCTCACGTCGTACCGGAAGAAGCATTAATTTTATAGATGCTGGGGGAGCTTATTTTCGCCGTAAACGCATCAGGGCCGCCCGTCGATCCGCCGGTTTGGCTCCACACCAGATCCGCGACTTGCTTTGCGCCCTTGATGACAAACGCATTGGTGCCGCTGATATTGATGCTATTCACATTGGAAACCCCTCTGTCAAGGTTCTCCAAATGGCGAATATTGGAAATGACCGCGACTTTGCCGGACGAAACGTCTTTTACTCCGGCCGTGTCCGCGTCCAGAACATCCGCGAACAGGCTGTTGGTGGTCGCTTCGTTGCTGTAGGCGATGCTGGCAAGGGCATTGTTGCTGAAGGCCACGGCCTGCACGGTGATGTTCTCGCCGGGAATAAATTGTGTGCACACAGTCCCCGCCTGTGTATTGATCACCGCACCGCCTGAGCCGAGCCCCTTGAAAAGCTCTGCAAAGTGGAAACCATCCGCGGTTGAACCGCCGCTCTTCGTTATGTCGTCCAGCGTGACATCAAAAACGCCAGAAACATTTTGCGTCGCCCTGCCATTGGGGCTGGGCAGCAGCGGGATGGCTGCCATCGCCTTGCTGGTCTCACCCGTGATGATCAGCTTCACGGATACCGTGCCATCTTTGCTGGCGGTGAGGTTTTTGACTTCGTCTTTGTCGGCGTAATTGTCGGCGTTCTGGCCATCTGCGGTAGTGCTCCAGCCAGTGAAGTCGTAATTCGTTCTCGTGAACTGATTAGGCGTGAGCTTGGCTGCGATGTCGTAGATGAATGATTGGTCGCCCATTTCGCCGTCGTTTGCGCCGTTCCCGTCAAAATGGACCTTGTAGCTAATCGGCAAGAAAGTCGTAGTAAGTGCAGTGTCTTCGACGATTGGGGAAGTAGGGTCGAAAGCGTCGCCGTTTTCTAGCTTCCAGCCGTCGTTCGTGTAGCCGTTTTTTGCCGGTATGGCCATGAGGTTTTCGAGTGGCTTACCGTAAGGCACGATTTGCTCGACAGTCTCATTATTTGCGCCGTAAGATACGACAAGTTTGTCGTATAGGCCGTAATTAGCGGTTAGGGTGAAGCTGTTTGTGTCAGTAGTAATGGCTTTTACGTTGGCGGCAATTGTAAGGGCGGCGGCTGTGACGACTATTGCGCCGATGATTTTGCCA